>CAZOTP010000031.1:0-17969 GCA_964582655.1 uncultured Pirellulales bacterium
CGGCGATTTTCACTTTTGCCAGGGTGATGCGTTCCGTTTTTTCTTCGTTGTTTCGGCGGAAGAAGCAATAGGCTCCGGGCCAGGGCCACAGACCATGAATGAAATTGCATACATAACCGGAGGGCTGATTCCAGTCAATGGCGGCATCGGTTTTCTTGAGTTTCGGCGCCCGGCACGCTTGGGATGGATCCTGCCGGATCGATGGGGCGCATCCCCGGTCAATCTGATCCAGAACGGAGAGCACCAGATCCGGGCCCAGCATGGCCAGGCGGTCATGAAGATCTCCGGCCGTTTCGCCGGGGAGAATTTCTGTTTCACACTGGCCCAGAATATGACCAGCGTCCCAGGCATCGTTTAACTCGAAAATGGTCAGGCCGGTTTTCTTTTCTCCCTGAATAATCGCCCAGTTGATTGGCGCCGCCCCGCGGTATTTGGGCAGAAGCGAAGCATGGAGATTGATGACGGGGCAGCGAGGGATATGCAGAAGGTCTCGGCCGATTTTCTGGCCAAACGCGATGATTAGAAGGAGTTGCGGCTGAAGGCGGACAATATGCTCCACGATATCCGGACGATTGACGTTGTCTGTTTCCAGGCATGGAATATCATGGTTATCCGCCCATGCATGAACGGGGGTTTTCTGAATGGCTTTGCCTCGGCCGGCCGGCCGGGACGGCTGCGTGATGATTTCCAGCAGGATATGGCCGCTTTGGAGGATCGCATCCAGAGACGGGAGGCCGAATTCTCCGCTGCCCATAAAGGTGATACGCATGGCCAAGATCCTGTTTGTGATGTATGGCGTCCGCTTCGGAGGACTTTATTCGATCAGATAGCGATCCACCGCCTGCGCCATCAGACGGCCAGTATTAATCGCGTGGACCACCAGAGATGCGCCGCGAACGGCATCGCCGGTGGCAAACACGCCTTTTTTCGAGGTCATATAGCTGTCATCCACAATCAGATTTCCGCGGGAATCGACTTTGAGGTCCAGACCTTTGACCAGCGGGCCGTGCTCCACGTGGAGGAATCCCATTGCCAGAAGAATCAATCCGGTGTCAAGCGAGAAATCGGAGCCTTCGATTTCAGACATTTTCCAGCCATCCGGCCCCTGACGCCAGTCCACGCGGACGGCATGAAGCTTTTCCGCCAGTCGTTCATGGCCGATGATGTTTTTCGTAAGAACGCTCCAGTGTCGCGTGCAGCCCTCCTCGTGGGAGGTGGAGGTCCTGAGGATGCGGGGCCATTGCGGCCAGGGCGTATCCGCCGGACGGTCCGCAGGGGGTTCGGGAAGGATTTCGAACTGATGGACATGGGCAGCGCCCTGCCGCCGCGCCGTGCCGACGCAGTCGCTTCCGGTATCGCCTCCGCCGATGACAATAACGACTTTGTTTTTGGCGGAAACGATTTTCTCCGGATCCACGACATCCCCGGCATTAATTTTGTTCTGCTGCTTGAGATAATCCATCGCGAAAACCACATTTTCATAATCGCGCCCCGGAACGGAAAGATCGCGGGGAATCGTCGCCCCCATGGTGATGCAAATCGCATGGAACATTTTTTCCAGATAATGGACGGAAATATCGGCGCCGACGTTCAGATCGGTTTGGAACTGCACGCCTTCGGCTTTCATCTGATCGAGCCGGCGGTCGAGGATTTTCTTGTCCAGTTTGAAATCCGGGATGCCGTACCGCAGCAGTCCTCCAATGCGGTCATCTTTTTCAAATACAACGACATCGTGTCCGGCGCGGGCGAGCTGCTGTGCGGCCGCCAGACCGGAAGGCCCGCTTCCGATAACGGCGACACGTTTTCCGGTTTTCCGAATAGCCGGCTGGGGTTTGATCCAACCGTTTTCCCACCCCCGCTCGACAATCTGAAGCTCGATGTGACGGATTGTAACGGGATCGATATTAATGGCCAGGGTGCAGGCGCATTCGCAGGGAGCGGGGCAGATTCGGCCGGTGATTTCGGGAAAATTGTTGGATTCATGGAGCAAATCCAGAGCTCTCCGCCATTTTCCCTTGTACACCATGTCGTTCCAGTCGGGAATGCGGTTGTGCAGGGGGCATCCGTAGGAATGGCAGGAAGGAATGCCGCAATCCATGCAGCGGGAGGCCTGCTGCTGGAGCTGTTCGAGCGACAGGGGAATTTCGATTTCCTGATAATCCTCCAGGCGCTGTTCCACAGGCCGCTTGGATGGGTTTTTTCGGGGGTGTTCCATAAAGCCGGCGGGCTTACCCATAGACTTCCTCCGTGGCGGAAACGGTTTCGTTATAGCGGTCTTCCTTGAGTTTCATACGTTCGAGCACCTTGCGGTATTCGATGGGCATGACTTTAACGAATAGGGGCAGGCAGGCCTGCCAATTGTCGAGAATCATTTTCGCCCGGCGGCTTTGCGTAAACTGATAATATCGTTCGATCATCGTGTGAAGCTGCAGCTTGTCCTCTTCCCGCCAGACATATTCCAGATCGACCATGTCGAGATTGCATCGCGTATCGAACAGCTCGGATTCATCGAACACATAGGCGATGCCGCCGCTCATGCCAGCGGCGAAATTATTTCCCGTAGGCCCCAGGACGGTGACGAGGCCTCCGGTCATATATTCGCAGCCGTGGTCGCCTAGCCCTTCCAGCACCGCGGTTGCGCCGCTGTTGCGAACGGCAAAGCGTTCTCCGGCGATGCCGTGGATAAACACCTCGCCGGCGGTGGCGCCATAGAGGACGGTGTTTCCGACAATGATGTTTTCTTCCGGCCGGAACGCGGGATTGGGACCGGGGGTCAGAATCATCCGGCCTCCCGACATGCCTTTTCCGAAGTAGTCATTGGCATCTCCCTGGAGATGGATGGTGATTCCCGGAGTGAGAAAGGCCCCGAGGCTTTGTCCGGCGGATCCCGGCAGGCGAATCTGGATGGTGTGGGCGGGCAGTCCCTTTGCGCCATAGCGGCGGGTGACTTCGCTGCTGAGCCTGGTGCCCACCGTGCGATGGATATTGCGGACCGGCAATTCAATCTGTACCGGATCGCCGTTTTCCAGTGCCGAACGAGCCAGCTCGATCAGCGTGGTATCGAGAGTCTTATCCAGTTCATGATCCTGGCTTCGCAGGCATCGCAGAGGGTGTTCTTTCGAATCGGGCGGTGTGAGAATCGCGGAGAAGTCCAGACTTTTGGCTTTGTAATGATCGACGGCAGGTTGCATTTCGAGTTTATCAACCCGGCCGACCATTTCATCGACGGTACGGAAACCCAGCTGGGCCATATATTCCCGCAACTGCTGAGCCATGAACCGCATGAAGTTCACGACATAATCTGCGCGGCCGACAAACTGTCGCCGCAGTTTTTCATCCTGGGTGGCAATTCCCACCGGGCAGGTGTTCAGATGGCATTTTCGCATCAATACGCAGCCCAGCGTGACCAGAACCGTGGTGCCGAAACCGAATTCTTCCGCGCCCAGCAGCGCCGCAATCGCCAGGTCTCGTCCGGTTTTGAGCTGTCCGTCTGTCTGAACCCGAATTCGATCCCGCAGGTGATTTCGCACCAGAGTCTGTTGGGTTTCGGAAAGCCCCAGTTCCCAAGGCAGGCCGCAATGCCGGATCGAAGTCAGAGGCGACGCCCCCGTTCCGCCGTCGTAGCCGGAGATCAGAACCATGTCCGCCTTGGCTTTCGCCACGCCGGCGGCAATCGTTCCCACCCCCACGGCGGAAACGAGTTTGACGGAGACCCTTGCCTGGGGATTTGCGTTTTTTAAATCGAAGATCAATTGCGAAAGGTCTTCAATGGAATAGATATCATGGTGGGGAGGCGGAGAAATCAGAGTAACCCCCGGCGTCGTGTGACGCACCCGGGCGATATCATGGCTGACTTTGTGTCCAGGAAGCTGGCCGCCTTCGCCGGGTTTCGCGCCCTGGGCGATTTTAATCTGCAATTCATCGGCATGAATCAGATAATCAGACGTCACGCCAAAGCGTCCGGAAGCAACCTGTTTGATCCGTGACCGCAGACTATCACCGGAAGGCAGGGGGGTATAGCGAGCGGGATCTTCGCCGCCTTCGCCGGAATTGCTTTTGCCGCCGATGCGATTCATCGCAATGGCGATGGCTTCATGCGCCTCTTTGCTGATCGAGCCAAAGGACATCGCGGCCGTGACAAACCGGGGGGTGATGTTTTCCACCGGCTCCACCTCCTCAAGCGGAATGGGATTGAGATTCTTGAACTGAAGCAAGCTTCGCAATGTCGCATGGGCTTTGGACTGATCGTCGATCAGCCGGGTATATTCCTGGAAGATGTTGTAATCGTTTTGGCGTGTCGCCTGCTGGAGCCTGGAGACCGATTCGGAGGTCCACAGATGCTTTTCGCTGTCGTGGCGGACCTGATAATCTCCGCCGGCTTCCAGAAGCATGCCGGCCTCACCGCGTTTGGGAAACGCGATTTCATGCCGAGTCCGGACATCCGCGGCAATCTGGCTCAAACCGATGCCGCCGATGCGGGAAGCGGTTCCCGTAAAATAGGTATCGACCAGATTCCGGCTCAGCCCGACCGCTTCGAAGATCTGGCATCCGAGAAAACTTCGAATGGTGGAAATTCCCATGCGGCTGAACGTTTTCAGCAGGCCTTTTTTGAGCGCGGTGATGTACGCGTCCATCGCCAGTTCCGGAGCGATGTCTTTTTCCAGCATTTTGTCTTCGGCCATTTCGCGGATGGTATGAAACGCGACATAGGGACAAACGGCGTTGGCTCCGTAGCCGATCAACTGCGCGACATGCATGACTTCGCGCGCTTCCCCGGTTTCGATGATGATTCCCGCCGCGGTCCGCAATCCTTTGCGAATTAAATGGTGATGGAGCCCCGAGCAGGCCAGAAGAGCCGGAATCGCCGCATGTTCCCGATTCAGGTTGCGATCGGTCAGAATCAAAAGCGTCGCTCCGTTGGCGATGTGTTTTTCCGCCTGTTCGAAGAGACTTTCCAGCCCTTCCGCCAGGGCGGCGCCGTCCCCATCTGCCGGAAACAGGATATCGATATCCCGCACGACGATATCGGGATGGCCTCCCTGCCGCAGGTGCGCGATGTCTTCCGGCGTCAAAACGGGATGGTACAGTTTGAGCCTTCGGCAATGCTGCGGCGTTTCGGCCAGCAGATTGTGTTCCCGGCCGACATAACTCATCAGCGACATGACGAGTTCTTCCCGCAGCGGGTCGATCGGAGGATTGGTCACCTGGGCAAACAACTGTTTGAAATAATTGAATAAAATCCGAGGCTTGTTCGACAGCACGGCCAGCGCGGCGTCATGGCCCATCGAACCGACCGGTTCCTGCCCCTGGGACGCCATGGGACTGAGGATGAATTTCAGGTCTTCGTCCGTGTAGCCAAAAGCGTGCTGTTTGATGCGAAGTTGTCTGGGATCTTCCGCCGGGAGTTCCGAGGGAGTGAAAAGCCCGCGGAGTTCAATGCGGTTGTCCTGCACCCAGTGCCGATACGGGCGATGACGGGAAATTTTCGCTTTGATCTCGTTATCCGGAACTATCCGTTTCTGATCCAGATCCAGCAAAAACATTTTTCCCGGCTGAAGGCGCCCATGGCGAAGAATCTGGTCGGGGGTGACATTCAGGACGCCGGTTTCGGAGGCCATGATAATCATGCCATCTTTGGTAATACAATAGCGGGCAGGCCTCAGGCCGTTGCGGTCCAGCGTGGCGCCGATATATCTGCCGTCTGAGAACACCAGCGCCGCCGGGCCGTCCCACGGCTCCATGATCGCCGAATGATATTCGTAAAACGCCCGTTTGTCCGCGCTCATGTGGAATTTGGTTCCCCAGGCTTCCGGAACCATCATCATCGCGGCGTGAGGCAGCGTTCGTCCGGCCCGGACCAGCAGTTCCATGCCATTGTCGAGGATCGCCGAATCGCTTCCCCGTTCATCCAGGATGGGTTTGATTTTTTGGATGTCCTCGCCGAACAGGGGAGAGGACAGTGTTGCCTCTCTCGCCCTCATGCGGTTAATATTCCCCCGCAGCGTATTGATTTCGCCGTTGTGAGCCAGCAGCCGAAACGGCTGGGCAAGATTCCAGGTAGGCAGCGTATTGGTGCTGTAGCGCTGATGCACGATGGCGAATGCGCTGCTGAAATTGTCTGCCTGAAAATCATCAAACATGATTTTCAACTGGCTTGCTGTCAGCATTCCTTTATAAACAATAGTTCGGCAGGAAAGGCTGCATATATAGAACTGGCTGTAATCCGCCCCCGCCCAGCGGCTGACTTCGTTTTCCATTTGCCTTCGGATGACATAGAGTTTGCGTTCAAACGCATGTTTTTCGATGGTATGTCGGGCAATAAACAATTGCCGGAATTCCGGCTGGGTCTGTCGGGCAAATTTTCCCAGATGGTCGGCATGGACCGGAACCTCACGCCAGCCGAGGACCTGTGCGCCTTCCCGCTGAACGATTTCTTCCATCGCTTGTATGCATCGATCCCTGCGTTCCGATGAGGTGGGAAGAAAGAACATTCCGACGGCATAATCCTGGGGCGTGGGCAGGGGAGTCCCCCGTTTTTGCCATTCCTGACGGAAAAATGAATCGGGAATCTGAAGCAGCAGGCCCGCTCCGTCCCCTGTGGATTTGTCCCCACCAATGGCCCCGCGATGTTCGAGGTTAATCAGGATCTGAAGGGCATTTTGGACGATCGTATGGCTGGGCGTGCCATCGATTCTGGCAACAAAGCCAACGCCACAGGAATCATGCTCATAACGGGGATCGTAAAGTCCCTGGCATTGAGCCTGCCCCGATGCATCGCATTCAAATCCGGCAACCTTCTGGCTCAGCATATTCAAACCTTGCTAATAAAGTGGTTTAGTGAATGTATTAATACACAAAACCCTATATTTTAAGCATTTTCTTGCTTCTTTCCAGTAAATTATAGGGCCATTCCAATATAATGGTAATTGAAGATCTGACAAATACATAGAAGAAAATCATTTCGAACGAAATCGGACCGCTGGATCAAACAGTTCTGCTTTTCCGGTAACGCATGGATTTTCGTCCCGATAACCCAATTGGTCCATTCCCTGAACCTAAAAAAAGAGCCGCGAATGTTCCAATCGCGGCTCCGTAAAATAAAATGCATCGTACCGGTCACATTTATTTCTTGAACAGCATATCCGCATAGCTGGGCAGAGGCCAACAAGAGGCATCCACGATGGTCTCCAGTTCATCCGCCGCTATCCGAACTTTTTTCATCACCTGCTTGACATGGGATGAATATTCCTTGGCTTTTTTATAACTGCTGGGGATATCCGCGGCATGGCTGGCTGTCGTTTCCAGCAGGTCGGTCGCCTCAAACAGCTCATTCATCAAACCACAGACTTTTTCCAAAGTGAGCATCTGGGCCTTGGCATCCACCCCGGCGGCCGTGACTGAATTGATTGCCGCGGCCAGTTGTCCGGAATATTTCGCGACGGCCGGGAGAATCTGGTTCCGTGAAATCCGGACCATCGTTTTCGCTTCGATATTGACGGTCATGCTGTACGCTTCCAGCAGGATTTCCTGACGGGCCTGCAATTCAAGTTTGCTGAGCACTTCATGTTTCTTAAACAAGGCGACATTTTCCTTGTCCATCAGAACATTCAGCGAATCCGCCGTGGAAGCGATATTGGGCAGTCCGCGTTTTTCCGCTTCCTGGACCCATTCTTCGGAATAGTTGTCACCGTTGAAAATAATCCGACGGTGTTCGTTGGCGATGCTTTTGAGAATTTTCTGGGCGGCAGACTGCACATCTTTGGCTTTTTCCAGCTCATCGGCAATTTCGCAGAGGACATCCGCCACGATGGTATTCAATACGAAGCAGGGGCCGGACGTCGATTGGCTCGAACCGACCATGCGGAACTCAAATTTATTGCCTGTAAAGGCGAACGGCGAGGTCCGGTTGCGGTCCGTGCAGTCTTTGGGCAGAGGCGGCAGCGTGGAAACGCCGAGTTTCAGCTCTCCGCCCTGTTTGGACGATTTGGCGCCGCCCGCGGCAAGCTGCTCCACAATGTCCGTGAGCTGATCGCCCAGGAAGATCGATACAATCGCCGGCGGGGCTTCATGGGCGCCCAGGCGATGCTCATTTCCCACGTTGGCGACCGCGGCACGAAGGAGTTTGGAATATTTGTCCACGGCACGAATCACTGCACAAAGCATGACCAGAAACACCATATTGTCGTGCGGTGTGGTGCCGGGATCGAGCAGATTGACGCCGTCGTCGGTGACCATGCTCCAGTTGTTGTGTTTTCCGGAACCGTTGACCCCCGCAAACGGCTTCTCATGCAGCAGGCAAACCAGCCCGTGACGGAGGGCCACCTTCTGCATGGTATCCATCGTGAGCTGATTGTGATCCGTAGCGACATTCACCGTGGAAAACACCGGGGCAATTTCATATTGAGCCGGGGCGACCTCATTGTGCTGCGTCTTGGCGGAAACGCCCAGTTTCCACAGCTCGTAATTCAGCTCATTCATGAACGACGCCACACGCTCATGCAGGGCGCCAAAATAATGATCCGACAATTCCTGCCCCCGCGGCGAGGCAGCGCCAAAAAGTGTCCGGCCAGTCAGCACGATATCCAGCCGTTTTTCATAATAACACCGGTCAATCAGAAAATACTCCTGTTCCGGCCCCAGGGTCGCCCCGACGTGTTTGGCGGTTGTATTTCCCAGAATCCGGAGCACCCGCATCGCCTGTTTGTTCAAGGCATCCATGCTTCGCAGCATGGGGGTTTTCTTATCCAGAGCTTCGCCGGTATAGGAACAGAACGCGCAGGGGATATACAGTGTTACATTATCCCCGATTTCCTTGATAAACACCGGTGAGGTGCAATCCCACGCCGTATAGCCTCTGGCTTCAAAGGTGCTGCGAAGACCGCCGGATGGAAACGACGAGGCATCCGGTTCGCCCTGCGTCAACTCCTTGCCGCTGAATTCCATGATGGTGGTTCCGGCCGTCGTGGGAGAAATAAACGAATCGTGTTTTTCCGCTGTCAGACCCGTCATGGGCTGGAACCAGTGGCAGAAATGCGTTGCCCCTTTTTCAATCGCCCAGTCCTTCATCGCGTTGGCGATCACGTCCGCCAGGCTGCGTTCCAGAGGTCTCTGCCCTTTTACGGTTTCCTGAAACGCCCGGAACACATTCTTGGGGAGCCGTTCCCGCATGATAACTTCATTAAACACGTTAGAGCCAAACACTTCCGAAACAGTCACTTTGCTCATCATTGGTAACCTTCTTTCCTGTAAAAACCTGTATAGGTAATCATTATTTCCACCACGAAATAATTGTACTCCTGAAATTCCGAAATTTCCAACGGATTCATTAAATCGCCTTACCCCCTCGTTCCCCGGTACGAATCCGGATGCATTCTTCCAGAGGCATGATGAAAATCTTGCCATCGCCGACTTTGCCCCCGTCGTTGGTAATGGCCGTTTTCATAATGGTGTTGACGGTGATATCCACAAACGCGTCATTGACAGCGATGTCGATGCGGACTTTGGGAAACAGATTGGGGACCACCGTTTGTCCGCGATAGAGCTCTTCATAAACCTGCTGGCCGTGCCCCGACACGCGGCTGATGGTAATCCGGGTGATTTCCGCTGAAATGAGGGCTTCCCGGACGGCGTCCAGTTTTTCTTCCCGTATAATAGCCGTGATCATTTTCATGGGTCTAATCCTTTCTGTTCGGAAATCTCTGTCAGCCGGCATTGAGCATTCCATATCCGCGTTCACTGTGATAGGTATGATCCAGACCGGCCATTTCTTCCTCCGCTCGAGGTCTTAGCCCAATTGTTTTGGAAACAATCAGAAGAATGATAAAAGTGACAACGGCCGCATAAGCGATGGCAATTCCCACGGCGGTCGCCTGGACGCTAAACTGATGCCACAGGGTCCAACCGCTATATCCCTTAGGAACGGCGGCATCTGCGGCAGTCATCATCCAGCTTTCCCGGATAAAAAACGACAGGCAGAGGGCTCCGACGATTCCGCCTATGCCGTGCACTCCGAAGGCATCCAAACTGTCGTCATATCCCAAACGATTTTTAATCAGAATCGCCGTATAACAAAATATCGAAGCAATCGCGCCCAAGGCCATCGCACCAGCAGGCTGCACTACTCCGGCTGCCGGAGTGACGGCGACCAGGCCGGCCAAGACTCCGCTGGCAAATCCAAGCGCGGTTGCCTTGCCGTGATGAAGGCTGTCCAGAATCATCCAGACCAAGGCCCCCGAGGCCGCCGCCGTCTGTGTCGCCGTCAAAGCCTGCGCCGTTAAAAGCCCGCTGGCGACACTGCTTCCGGCGTTGAAGCCAAACCATCCCACCCAGAGAAGCCCCGCTCCGATAATCGTCATGACGAGATTGCTCGGCTGCATCGTCATGCGGGGATAGCCACGGCGGGCTCCCAGATAGATTGCCGCGACGAGTCCGCTGATTCCCGCGGAGATATGAACGACCGTTCCGCCCGCGAAATCGATCGCACCCGCCGCCCCCATGTTGAACAAAAAACCATCCGGAGCCCATACCCAGTGGCATAGCGGATTATAGACAAACAAGCCCCACAATGCGATAAAAATGCAGTATCCGCGAAAACTGACCCGTTCTGCAAATGCCCCGGCAATCAGAGCGGGAGTAATCATAGCGAATTTGCCCTGAAACATGGCGAATACATAATCCGGAACGCCGGACGTCATGACGGATGCGTCAATGCCCCGTAAAAAAATCAGCCCCGAATCCCAACCGATCCATCCGCCAAGAACATTTTTTCCGAACGACATGGAATACCCGCAGACCACCCACAGCACCGCCATGATCGACATCGCGGCGAAACTGTGCATCATGGTTCCCAAAACATTCTTGGTCCTCACGAGGCCGCCGTAAAACATCGCCAGTCCGGGAATCATCAGGAGAACCAGGGCTGTCGAAGTCAGCATCCATGCCGTGGCTCCCGTATCGATGACCGGAGTCGCCGGGGTTTCATCCGCACGGCAAACAACCTCCAGGCCCAGTCCTACCAGGGCCGTCAAGAAAGGAACACTTCGTCTTCGCATCTTTCCACCAAATTTCACAATATCACTTTCCACACGGCATCCGTACGCGGGAAGCCGCATCATTTTATTCCGTAATAATTCGCAAAATGTATGCCAGGAAAACCGAAAACCATAAAAATTACATAAAATCATGTAGAGTAATAAGATAAGGAAATGCTTATGAATGTGCCATTTTGGAGACGAGA
This sequence comes from uncultured Pirellulales bacterium, assembly GCA_964582655.1. Taxonomy (GTDB): domain Bacteria; phylum Planctomycetota; class Phycisphaerae; order Sedimentisphaerales; family SM23-30; genus CAZOTP01. Next base: position 11,237 of record CAZOTP010000031.1, read on the forward strand.
AAGAAAATTCTACATAAATGTAGTTCTTGAATAGAAAGGCTACAATAATGTATGGATCATGGATTCAAATAGGGATGCCATTGTGCGAAGCGACAAAGCAACTTCGCACAATGGCCCGTGGTGGAAAGTTCTCAACTTTCAGCCGATGGCATGCGAACCGCGTTCGCCCGTCCGTATCCGGATGCAGTCGGGCAGGTCCAGAATAAAGATCTTTCCGTCCCCGATCTCCCCCGTGCGGGCGCCCTGGATGATGGCATCGATGGTCGGCTGCACAAAACTGTCATTTACGGCAATTTCCAGTCGAACTTTTTTAAGAAGGTTCACTTCAATATCCACGCCGCGATAGGATTCATGATACCCCATCTGCTGTCCGCATCCCAGAGCGTTGGTAACGGACATTTTATACACTTCCGCTTTATAGAGGGATTGTTTTACACGGTTGAGTTTATCCGGCTGAATATAGGCAATAATCAATTTCATGGCAAGGCTCCTGTTTTGAAGGTCATTGTGTATTCCTTCCTGGGGTTTTGTATGAGCTTATTGCGTGGTAAAGATCTGGAATCCGTAATACGCTTCGTTCCCATGTTCTCCAATGTCCAGTCCCTTGAGTTCTTCTTTTTCCGAAGTTCTCAGGCCGACAGTATGTCGAAGGGCGAAAAAGAGAATCATGCCCAATCCAATCGCAGATGCGAATGCGGTGATGACTCCAAGGTTCTGTATGCCCAGCGTGTGGAGTCCCCCGCCGTAAAACAGCCCTCCTTTCAGGTTGAATAAGCCGCACGCCAGGGTTCCCCATGCCCCGCAGACCCCGTGCACGCTGACCGCACCGACCGGGTCATCGACACGAAGCACTCGTTCGACGAAAATAACGCTGAAGACCACCAGGATGCCGGCAATTAATCCAATGCAAATTGCCCCAAACGGGCTGACCGTGGCGCAACCTGCCGTCACGCCGACCAACCCGGCCAATACGCCGTTCAAGCTCATGGAAGCATCCGGTTTTTTGAACAGGGCCCATGCCGTCAGCATGGCCGACAAAGCCCCGGCGGCCCCGGCGAGATTGGTGGTTATGGCAATACGGCCGATCGAACCATCACCAATGGTAGTGCTGCCGGGATTAAAACCAAACCAACCGAACCAGAGAATAAATACTCCCAATGCCGCCAGCGGAATGTTATGACCGGGGATGGCGCGGGGCTTCCGGTCGGGACCAAACTTGCCGACGCGGGGTCCCAGAATGATGGCACCGGACAATGCCAGCCAGCCCCCGATGGAATGAACCACCGTGGAACCGGCAAAATCGCAAAATCCCTTCGCTCCGAGCCAGCCGGCCCCGGCATCGCCCAGCAGCAGATTTCCCCACGCCCATTTCCCGAACAGGGGGTAGATGACCAGACTGATGACGGCGCTGTAGATGAGGTAGGATACAAATTTGGTTCGTTCCGCCATGGCACCCGAAACAATCGTGGCGGAAGTTGCCGCAAAGACCGTCTGAAAAATCAAAAACGTGAAAATCCAGTCATTGGATGCCGTATCGGTTCCGCTCAAGGCAAACAGGGTTGTCCCGATCCAGCCGCCATGGGTTTCCCCAAACATCAATCCAAAGCCGAGAATGAAAAAAGCGATGGAACCAATCACAAAATCCATCAGATTTTTCATAATAATGTTCACTGCGTTTTTGGCGCGGGTAAATCCGGTTTCCACGAGGGCAAATCCCGCCTGCATGAAAAACACCAGAAATGCCGCCACGCAAGTCCAGACAATATTCAGATTGGTCTGAAGCGACAGCTGAACCGATTCCGCCGTCGGGGGAGGAGCCGCCTCCTCCGCCCGGACCCCAGTCTGCATTACGCTGAGAACCAGCAGGATTCCCAGTCCATATCGTGCCATAGCATTCATGCTGATATTCCTTGTCTTGTTCATGTTGGATTAAAAACTCACACTGACCGTGACACCGCCAAACAGCTCATCATCCGGGTTAACGGAGTCATCCATGGAAACCTGGTAATTCAAAAAGGGTGTAATGGTAAACGCGGAAACCTCGAATCCGGTGGATACCCCCAAGGTGGCGTGCGACCAGTCGTGATCGCTGGTGAACAATCCGTCGTTGTAATTCATGTCGGAAGCAAAGGTCAGCCTCTGCTTGGTATTTGGAATCGCCAGATCATAACTCAATCCCAGACTATGGTACGCTCCGGCAACGTCCGGACATCCGGAGGAGGTGGGCCAGAGCTGACCGTAGTAGTATCTGGGGATCAGAGCGTTTTCTCCAATGATCAACAGATTCGGCAGTGAAACGCTCATTCCCAGTTCCTGGGTATCGGCCATGTGATTGAGTTTGATCAGGTCGTAATAAATATAATTGGCACCCAGGGCGACGGCATATTTTTCTTCCTCAAACAGGGTTGTCCCATAACTGAGGGTATAGTCGTATTCCTGCAGGGAATTAATGCCGCCGCTGTCATGATTGCTCCCCGTGCCCATCGGGATGGATCCCCACACATTCACGCCGAATCCCGTTTGGAAAAGATCCATCGTCACGCTGGGCTGGAGTGCGGCGTGATCATCAAAGAGGTCATAGCCTCGCCAGATGTATTTGCTCACATACGATGTGGAGGCATTGATTCCCAACGAGGAAGTTTCTTGTGTTATCGGGGCGAGGGTGTCCGCCGGTGTATCCTCCGCCTGAGCCGGGGATCCCAGCAATCCGATTCCGCACACCGTACACATCAATTTCATCCATTCAGCACGCATTCATTGTACTCCTTAACCGTAAACACATAACGTCCCTGCACTCCGTCAGGGACCATCCATGATGAACTGGAGAAGTGCATGAAGGATGCCAAATTCGAACAATTGGGAAAAATTTTTATAAGTAGTTACAGCAAATGAACATAGGAAAGCAGGGGAATTGGACTGCCGGAGAATGGATATCGAATGTTCCTACGGAAAGGTAGGCGGATTTTCAAAAACCGACAAATATGTATCTTAGAGTTTGAATCGTCCCGGCTGAATGGAATGTTTTCGAATGCGAAGACCCATGATGCGTTCGGTGATGCCCAGACTGCGTGCCGCTTGGGCCATATTTCCCCGGGAGGATTTAAGGGCGTCGAGAATCAATTCACGCTCCAGGTTATCGATGGACTGCTGCAGCGTCCCGCTATGCGCCGTTCCGCTGGCTTCCGCGGTTTGCAGGGTGGGAGGCAGATAATGGCCATGAATGACCTCGTCTTCACTGACCAGAACCGCGCGCTCCATGCAGTTTTCCAGTTCCCGAACGTTGCCGGGCCAGTGATATGCCATCAGCATATCAATGGCGGGGGTGGAAATTCGCTGAATCGCCTTTCGGTGAAGCCGATTGTATTTTTCGACAAAATAATCCGCCAGAACGAGAATATCGTTTTTCCGGTCCCGCAGCGGGGGGATGTGAATCGGGAACACATTCAGGCGATAATACAAATCTTGCCGAAAGGATCCTTCTTTTACCATGTCTTCGAGGTTGCGATTGGTCGCCGCCAGGATGCGAACGTCCGTTTTGATGGTTTTTGAGCCTCCCACACGCTCGAATTCCCGTTCCTGGATCACCCGCAGCAATTTGATTTGCGTGGTTGGTGACAAATCCCCAACCTCATCCAAAAACAGCGTTCCTCCGTGTGCCAGCTCGAACCGTCCCTGCCGGCTGGAAAGCGCACCGGTAAACGCCCCCTTTTCGTGTCCGAACAACTCGCTTTCCACCACGGTCTCCGGCAGGGCGGCGCTGTTCACGCGGATAAAAGGCATATTGGCCCTGGTGCTGTTATAATGAATCGCCGCCGCCACCAGTTCTTTACCCGTTCCGCTTTCCCCTCGAATCAAGACAGTTGTATTGCTTTTGCACACCTGGGATATCTGGTCATACACCAGCTGCATCGCTTTGGAGTTCCCGATGATATTGGACGGGCGAAACCGATCTTTTAATTCTTCCTGCAAGCGGGTGTTTTCCTGCTGCAGGCGTTCCTGGGTTTCCATGGCGCTTTGGCGAAGACGAACCGCCTGGGCAATCATCGAGGCGATGATGGAAAGCAATCGGATATCTTCCTCAAACGAGACCCGATCGGAAAACAGCCGGTCCACGCTCAAAGCCCCGATCGCGGCGTTGTCCAGTTTGATCGGCACACAAAGAAACGAAATGTCTTTTTTATGGAGATTTTTCCGTACGCCCGTGCGATTTAAAAAGAGCGGTTCTTCGGAAATTTTCGGAACAATCGCCGGCTGTCCGGTTTGCACCACTTTTCCGGTCACGCCTTCGCCCGGACGGTAACGTCCTCGCTGCAGTTGGCTTTCAGAAAGACCGTAGGCCGATTCGGTGACAATTTCATCCGTTTTACGGTTCAGCAGGCTGATGGTCCCGTGCTGCATATCCATATGCTGTGCCAGGGACTGCAGGACCGGGCGGACTACTTCACGCAAATCCATGCTCTTGTCCAAAAGCTGGCTGATTTCAAATAAGACGGTCAGTTCATTGACCCGCGGTTTGATCGACGGCGAAGCGGCAAATGGTTTCATGGTCTCATTCAATCCTACATTATTGTATTATGGGATAGTAACATACAAGAATGTAGGAGTATTGTCAATAACGAAAAAAGCTCTTCCAGATAGGCTGGTCAGCCCTTTTTATTCATGAACAGTGAACAGAGATAAATCTTGTTTTTCAGCAGGCCGGGTTTGCGGTTTTCCGAAACGATTAATAATTACAAGTCGATTTTTTTAATTCGATGAAGGATATTTTCGATGGAGTCCAGCCCCAGCCAAAGCTCCAGAATCAGATTTTCCACGGCATTCTTGTAATCCAGAGAGGGGGACATTCGGCTCGGCTGGCAGCGGTTCAATTCCTGGAGAAACGCCTGGGCCATGGTACGGGGGATCTGGATTTCCTCAAACGTTTCCAGATTGAGCATGTCGCCTCGGATTGGCATCGCACCGGAGATCTGCGTCATGACTCGCTGGGTGTTCCCGCTTAGCAGTTTATGCACCAGTTCCTGGACCGGCTGAAGATTTTCCAATCCGGGGAGGATAACCATTGCAAAGCCATTCAAGGTGCCGTGCATGGCGGCCGGACGAGGCAGGATGCTGACGGCCAGGTCCTCTCCCAGGGATTCCCGGTACATCCCCAGCATTTCGAAACCATCCAGAGCCATGCCGCATCGACGCTGGGCAAACAGATTGATCTGATCCACTTTCGCCAGGAGCGGGGATATCCGACGCACATGAAGCATGGCATGAAGACGGCGCAGCACGTGTTCAAAAATGCCGGTTTCCGTATGATTAACATACCCTTCCGACTGATAAAATTCGCCGGAAAAACTGCGCATCAGGCAGTTTAAATGCGACAGCGAGGGGCGAATCTGAAATCCATAACGGCCCTGTGTTGTCAGTTCATTGGCCGCCTGTTCAAAGCGATCCCAGTTCCAGTCGGAAAAAGACGGCTCGATCTGTCTTTCGCGGAGTGCGCCGCGATTGAGGTACAGCATCATGGGGGAAATCCCAAGCGGAATGGCCGTGTATTGATCTGCCGAAAGGCAAATGGATTGTGCGGCCTGATGGAATTGAAAATCGGAGAAATCCGACATAGGCAGGGGATGATAATAGTTTGGATTGGATTTGAAACATTCCACGTAATCCAGATCGCAAATTATCACATCGGCCGAAAGCGATGGATGCGTGACCATCCGTCCCAGCATCGCCGGCTGCTGGAGATCCAGGAGCTGAAGCTGGCACCGGGCAGGCAGCATTTGCATTTCGCTCAGCCGCCCGAAAAGAGTGGACAGACGATAGCTGCTGCAAGCGATGCGAATCGCGGGGGCAATATCCCTCCGGATAGATACCAGCGCGCTTCGACGTTCCCGACGTGTAATCAACCCGGATTGTTCAAGGTGCTGAAGTGCAGTTCGCACGGTAGCGCGGGAGGCCTGAAACTGCCTGGCAATCTGCCTTTCGGACGGGAGCCGCTGTCCCGGCTTGAATTTTCCATTGCTGACCTGCTGACTGAGACTTTCGGCAATTTTTCGATGCAGTGGAATTTGGACGTTTTCTTCATGTTCTGTCTGCGTCATACCGACCTCCGTTCGGTTCGATGACCATGATTGATATAACTGAATTTTGAGAATTGCTCACTATCCGGTTGCTTATACTACTATACTGTAGCATCCCATCCCCCAAGAATCAATGCTGGTACGACCGAAGTGGGAAAATTTCCAAAAAATTGCGATCTAATCTAGAGGAAAAGAGGAGAAATTGTCATGCCCGAATCCAAATTGACGCGTGTAAAATACTGTCAATAAAGAACCTATAAAAATATATAGCGAATTTCGTATGAACAACCTATAATAATTGCATGTGAAGATAGAAAAAGTTTTTCTTTTTTTTTCAATATGAAGGTATTTTTATGCCAGTTTTTGAGTATGTTTGCCAGTCCTGCGGCCACGAGTTCGAATTGCTCCTGAGCTCTTCCGGGGGGGGCTCCAAGGTTCTTTGTCCTCAATGCAAGTCTTCCGTGAAAAAACGGATCAGCGCCTTTTCCGCTCATGCTAATCCGACGCCTGTTTCATGCTGTTCCCCTCAGCCTTCGGCATGCCAGGCCGGCAAACAGGGCGCCTGTGCCTCTGGGCGGTGTCCCTACTCCGGTTGATGGATTGTCTGACGGACCCGAGAAGCCTTTTTTTGGACGGGCAACTCCCTGATCAAGGTTCTCCGT
>CAZOTP010000032.1:0-17782 GCA_964582655.1 uncultured Pirellulales bacterium
CGGACTGGGCGATTGCGCATCCAACGGGATGGTGTCATTATTACTGCGGATGGACGGGCATAACCCGGGTGTATAACCGGCTGGATGGCCCGCTGATGAGTTATCTGGTGCTGGGGGAACCCTGGCTGTTTGAGACGGCTGAGCAGATGGGCGGATTTCTGGTAAATGACTGGAGCAAAGAAACCCTCAAGCCCGATGACAGTGCCACCCGAAGCGTATATACCGCCCGGGGGCTGGTCCAGTTATATGAGATTACCGCGCATCGCAGATACGGGCAGGAGGCGGCGGACCGGACGATCTGGTTCATGACACCGGGGGTCAACGAAAAGGGGGAGGTCTATGGCTCCCACAACAACAGCAGCAGCCGGATTACGCCTTTGTTTGCCGGATATTGCCTGGCCGGATTGTGCCCGGTGTATGACCGGTGCGAAAATGCGGAGTTGTTCGAAGTGATCAATCGCGTCGGGCAGTGGCTGCTGGCCAAACAGAGTGATCCCTGTGTCCCGGAGAATATGGGAGGATGGGTTCGCGATACATTGTATGACGGGCAGACGGACAACGGGCCGGGGAATCTGGGGACGATTACGCTGGGGGCGGTATTGCAGACGTGGCTGGCGGAGAGGACCGGTCGGCAGGATTATTTTTATTCGGGTGCGGCGGCGTGGGCGGCGGCGGTAGCCAGCACACGGCATGAGGGGATCCGGGGCGGGCTGCTGATGCAGGTGGGCGATCCGAGCGGAAAAATCGGGACCTGGTCCGACAAATTCCCGATTTACCTGCATTGCCTGGCTTCGCTGGCGGAGCGGAAGGGGTATCCGTTTGTGCTGGAGGGAGTGACGGGTGGAGAGAAGGATGGAAAGCAGCCCATTCGAGTCATGCCCGACAAGGGGGGAACGTTTGCAGAAGGGATTTATCGGCAGCCTTTGTATGCCAATACGCAAAAGCCGGAAACGATTCGGGTGTGGTGCCCGCAGCGGCCCCGTTCGGCTGAATACGAAGGCATCGCCGTGGAAATGCATTACAACGAAGCGGAGCGGATTGCTGCAGTGACGATTTCCGGCGGGGCAAAACCGGGCCTGTTAATAATAACATTCTGACTCCGGTCAATAAACGGATCTGCGTTCATGAAATCCGGTTAAGAAAGGTTATGATGATGAGTGTATCGAAATACAATTTGTCGAATCGCACAATACAAAAAGTTGTTTTATGGATTTTGCCGGCGATGACGGGTACGCTTGCACAGGCACAGGAAGCGCCGTTTGCGATGCCGCCGCCGGCCGAGCCGGTATTTCCCGACGCGGTTTTTGATATTCGCAGCTACGGGGCTGTGGGAGACGGTTTTACGTTGAATACTGAGGCGTTCCGCTCGGCCATCGAGGCTTGCGTCAAAGCGGGCGGAGGCAACGTGCTGGTGCCGCCGGGAACCTGGGCGACCGGTCCGATTATTTTGAAAAGCAGGGTTAACCTCCACGTATCCGGCGGGGCGCTGATCAAATTCACGCCGAATTACGATGAGTATCCCCTGATGTACACGCGGGATTCGGGAATCATGATGAAGGAGGCGCGGCATCCCCTGCTATTCGCGGACAAACAGGAAGACGTGGCGATTACCGGCCGGGGCGTGATTGACGGATCGGGTGAAGCCTGGCGGACACGCGACCGCGACAGATATACCGAAAAACAATGGGAGAAAATCATTTATTCCGGCGGCGTGGTCAGTCCGGACGGCAGCGACTGGTTCCCGACAGGCCAGACCCGTGGAATAGATCATTGCCTTTATAAATTACTGAAAGAACCCAAACAGGCCTCGCCGGAGGAAGCGGACCGGCTTAAGGGCCGACGACGCCCTCCGCTGGTGCAGATTCGGGACTGTCGGCGGATTCTTCTGGACGGGCCGACGTTTCAAAATTCCCCCTTCTGGAATATTCATCTGCTGTTCAGCGAGGATATCATCGTGCGGAATATCTTCGCCTATAACGACTGGAACGCGCAAAACGGGGATGGGATTAATTTTGATTCATGCCGAAACGTTCGGATGTACGACAGCCAGTTTCGCACGGGGGATGACGCCATCGTGATCAAATCCGGCAGAAACGAGGACGGCCGGCGGATCGGCAAACCCAGCGAAAATATCATCATAAGCAACTGCGTGGCCAATCCGGGACACGGCGGATGCACCATCGGAAGCGAAATGTCCGGCGGGGTGAGAAACGTCTATTTTCATGATTGCCAGTTCAACGGAACCGACCGAGGCATCTGGATCAAGTCCATGCGAGGCCGGGGCGGCGTGGTGGAAAATGTCTGGTTTGAAAATATCGTCATGAACAGCATGGCTCGCGAAGGATTTGTGTTCACGATGCATTATCACAATACGCCCGCCGAGCCGGTGAGCGAGCGCACGCCCGTGTTTCGGAATATTTTCGTGAAAAACGTTTCCTGCAACGGCTTCGTGCGGGAGGCGATAATCCTGAAGGGTCTTCCGGAGATGCCGTTCGGAAATATCCGGCTCGAAAACATCCGCATGAAGGGCCGAAAAGGACTTGTCGCGGCGGATGTCAAAGAGGTCGAATTGATTAATGTTTCGATCCAGGCGTTGGAAGGCCCGATCTTTACGATATCGGATGGTTTCAACATCAAAATTGAAAGGAGCGCGCCGCCGGAGGGAACGGATGCCTTCTTGAAACTCGACGGTGAAAAAACAGGGAATATCGAAATTGTAAATTGCGATCTGAAAGCCTTCCCGAATGCGGTCCTCCTTGGCGAACATGTTCCCAAAGACGCCGTAAAACAGAAATAGCCGGATTGGATTTCAGCCCCCGCCGTTAAAAGGAAAAAGCAAATGAAACAATCGATGCAATGGCAGAGTCTGGCATGGATGACGGGAGGTTGTCTGTTTTTTTCCGGCGCGGCCGTCTGGGCGGGTCCCTTGTTCGATCCGCCGGAGGAGGCGATTCCGTGGACGATCGACGTCGGGAGCACGAAGCAGTTGTTTCTGGATGATCGTCTGATTGCCGATGCGCAGAATATATCGGCGGTCATGACCCGGCCGAAACAGTATGCGGAGAATCCGGTGATCCGGGCGGACAGGCCCTGGGAACAGGGAACGTATGGCGGTTTTACCGGCATTAATCTACCTCCCCGGTTTGCGCTGTATGATGAAGAGGAAAAGCTCTTCAAAATCTGGTATGCCGCCGGGCTCTGGGAACAGGAAGGACAGGAGGGAAAGAAGATCATTCAGCCCTGGTGTTATGCGGTTTCGCGGGATGGCTATCACTGGGAGAAGCCGAATCTGGGGCTGGTCGAGTTTGCCGGGTCGCGGGAAAATAATATTTTGCTTCTGATGGAGGATGAAACCTTCTGGAGCGTCATCAAAACGCCTCACGATTCGGATCCAAAGCGGCTGTACAAGGCGTTTGGGGAGATCGAACCCAAAGGGCGCATGGAAAAACACGGCGCGTGTGTCGCGTTTTCTCCGGACGGGATCCGCTGGACGAGCTACGAGGGAAATCCTGTCATCAAGAAGGGGCCCGATTTTGCGGATGGTTCGAGCATTCTGGGATGGGATTGCCGGATCAATAAGTATGTGGCGTATCTGCGGGCGAGCCGGCCTTCCACGCGTCCGATGGGCAAACACCTCGTCCGCAGCGTGGGCTATGCCGCCAGCGATGATTTTATCCACTGGAGTCCGTCGCAGCTCATGCTGGTCCCGAACGAAAAGGACCGGGTTGATACGGAATACGAGATGTTCAGCGGCAGTTACGATCCGAAGACGGGTTTTTATCTGGGATTGATGCATATGCGCCAGTCAACGGGATTCGAGGCGTATCTGCTGAGCAGCCGGGATGGGTTCCGGTGGACGTGGATAGACAGGCATCGGCCCCTGATCGGCATTGAGGAAACGGAAGGGGGCATTCATAACGGCATTTTACCGTCGGGTCCGATTTTTCATGACGGCAAGGTCTGGCTGTATTATCAGGAGTCCAGGAGCCGTTTTGACGACCAAAACGGCGAAGCCCTGTACAGCCAGACCGCGAATCTGGCGATCCTGCCTCGGGACCGCTATGTCGGGCTGATCGGGGGAATCCACATGGGCCGCCTCACGACTCGTGCGCTGACGTTTGAGGGAACGACCCTCATGATCGATGTGGAGGGGGCCTTTCCCGGCCAGCATGACAAGCGGGGGAATCCGGAAGCGGCTCTGGTTCGCGTGGGGCTGTTGAATCATCGGGGCGAACCGATTCGCGGTTTCACCCTGAGTGATTGCCAACCCATCGAAACAAGCGGATTTCAGCCCGTCCGGTGGAGCGGCGGAAGCCTGGAGACTATTCCGAAAGAAAAGGCATGGTACACAAAAGACATTCACAACTGGCCGGACATCCAGCGGAGAGTCCAAATTTGTTTTGAGCTGTGCAATGCGGCATTGTATTCCTTTCAGTTTCAGCCGTAAGGCAAGGAGAGTACCCATGAAACGGTTGATTTTTTCACTTTTGTGCGGCGGATGGCTGATGGGGGGCGGTTGGATTCGGGCGGAGGATTCCCCGGCAGCGGAGAAGCCCTCGGTCATCACGTTTTATGACTGGTATTCCGTCTGGGCGGGAGGTTCGACCTATCAGGGTGAAACATTGCAGTACACCAATGCGCCGCGTGGGATTCGACTGGAGAGCCAGCCGGCAAAGCGGTCAGAGGTGTTTTTCAAGCGCGAAATGCCCTGGGAACAGGGGCATCTGGGACACATGTTTGTGATCCACGAAAACGGACAATATCGCATGTGGTATAATGCCAGCCCGGTCCTGACAGGGTATGAAGATTATATGTGTTATGCCGAAAGCGCCGACGGGTTCCGGTGGAATCGCCCTTTGCTGGGGATCTATGAATACAACGGTTCGAAGGAGAATAACATCCTCGCCGAGGGCGACCGGCTGGGCCTGCATTCGGTTTTTATCGATCCCACTGCGCCGCCCCAGCAGCGGTATAAAGGGATCCTCTGCAGCGTTGAGCTGTTCCGGGACGGCAAGCGGATTCCCTATACGATGCAGGACAAGTGGGAAATCCGCAACAAGCGGAAGGCGATGGAGGTGGAGGGATTTAAAATCGAAGAGATTGACAAGCAATTGCGGGTCGGGAAAAGCATGATCCAGGGCGCCGTTTCACCGGACGGGATTCACTGGGAGGTCATCGAGGAGCCGTTGCTGTATCCCGGCAGGATGGATACGCAGAATATCGCCGCCTATGATGAGGATCGCGGCGAGTATTTGTTTTATATTCGCGGGGATCGGAATCGTCGGCGGACGGTTCGTTTCACGGGGGGTGAGACCTTTGGCAAGTGGCCCGCTCCCCGGCATGTTCTGCTGACGGATTCAATGGACCCGCCGGACATGGATATATATACGACGTGTTTTTGCCGTGAGCCTTCCATTGCCGAATTCCGCATGTATCTGATGTTCCCGGCGATGTATCATCGCGGAAATGACACCATAGAAATCCAGTTCGCCGCCAGCCGGGACCGCGTTCAATGGACGCGCCTGGATCGAAAAACGATAATCCCGCAGGAATCAGACCAGCCGGGCAAACCTTATGGAACAATTTACGCCAGCCCGAATCTGGTGGTTATGGGTGATGAGACTTGGGCCTTGCCGTATGTCGGCAATGCAAGAAAACACAATGAGTGGGACTGGGAAAAACACGCCATGCTGGGCCCCGACGGCGAATACCGCTGGGCGATGTGGAAAAAGCAGCGGATCTCCGCGCTGGTCGCCGACGGTTCCGCCGAGTTCGCTCTCGTTGGGCAGATGTGCACCCTGGGCCGCATCGAAGTCAACGGTCAGACGGAACCGGACGGCTGGATCAAAATCGGCCTGATCGAAAGCTGCACCAACAAGGGTGAACCGTATAAACCTTTGAAAGGGTTCGAAATCGAAAACGCCGAACCCTTGACAGGCGACCCGCTCCAGGGAATTCTTCGCTGGCGGGGAAACAGCGATGTCTCTGCCTGGAAAGGCAAATATGTTTATCTGCAGGTCCAGATGCATAAGGCGAAATTGTTTGCTATTACGATGTGAGATGTTATTTTGGATGCCGCCATAGGCATTCGGAACAAAGACTGGAAAGGAAAATGCATGGTTTTCAGCGCAAACGTTTTAGGCAGGACGATGAAACGGGATATGCTTGTTAGCGGCGTGGTCATTGCAGGGATCGTCGGGATTGCCGCTGGCGGCGGGATCGGGGAATCCTGTCCAGAACAAGCGATATGGCACAGTCATGCCGCGTCTTCGTTTGAAGAGGGATTTCCGCTTGGCAACGGCCGCATCGGGGCCACGGTGTTTGGCGGCGCCCAGACGGAGCGCACCGTGCTCAATGAAGCAACGCTCTGGTCCGGCGGCCCGGTGGATCCCTCCATGAATCTCGAAGCCCATACCCACCTGCCCGGCGTAAGAGCCGCGCTGGAAAACGAAGATTACCCCCTGGCGGATGAACGGGTCAAAAAAATCCAGGGAAAGAATTCCGAGTCATTCGCGCCGCTGGGCGATCTGTATATCGACATGAACCATCCCGGCACGATCACGGATTACACGCGAAAACTCGACCTCCGCGAGGGCATTGTCCGTATTCGGTATCAGGCGGGGGAAACAGAGTACAGCCGTGAGATATTTGTCTCTCATCCGGATCAGATCCTCGTGATAAAGCTCAGTGCCGATCGGAAAGGGGCGCTGGATTTCACGCTGCGGCTGGACAGTCAGTTACAGCATCAAAAGGAGATTCGAACGGATGGAATCCTGATGAAGGGCCGGGCGCCCGTTCATGTGGAATCCTATCGTGAAAAGGATCCCCCCATTCCGGCCGTCTATGAGGAGACCGGCGGAACGAGATTTGCGGTTTTGGCCGCTGTCTTCCCGCAGGGAGGTTCCTTACGCCACACGGACGCCGGTCTGTCCGTTTACGGGGCCGATGAAGTCCTTTTGCTGGTTTCCATCGCCACCAGTTTCAACGGATTCGATAAAAATCCCCAGACCCAGGGCCGGGATGAAACGGCCCTGGCCCGTCAATTTCTGGAAAACGCCTCCTCGAAATCCTACTTGCAGCTTAAAGAATCGCATATCCGGGATTTTCGACGCTACTTTGATCGTGTCTCGCTGCAACTGAATGATAGTCCCGCTCCGGAACTGCCTACGGATGAACGGCTCCAATGCTATACGAACGGAGAAAGCGACAATGATCTGGAAGCCTTGTATTTTCAGTTCGGTCGTTACCTGCTGATCAGCTGCTCCCGGCCCGGCGGTCCGCCTGCCAATCTGCAGGGAATATGGAATCCCTATCTGCGGCCTCCCTGGCGGAGCAATTACACCACGAATATCAATCTGCAAATGAATTACTGGCCGGCGGAGGTGTGCAATCTATCGGAAATGCACGAACCGCTTCTTCGGTTCCTTCCGAGTCTCTCGCAAACCGGGAAAGTGACCGCCCGGACGTTTTTGGGCACCGGGGGCTGGTGCGGCGGCCACAATTCCGATATCTGGGCCAGCACCCATCCCGTCGGGGATTTCGGAAAGGGAAGACCCTGCTGGGCCGCCTGGTATATGGGCGGGGCGTGGCTGAGCACTCATCTGTGGGAACATTATGAGTTTACCCGCGACGTTTCGTTCCTTCGCGAACAGGGTTATGAGCTTATGAAAGGGGCGGCGCAGTTTTGTCTGGAGTGGCTGGTCGAGGATAAACAGGGAAATCTCATCACCTCGCCATCCACCTCGCCCGAAAATTTTTATATCACTCCCGATGTGTATAAGGGAGCGACCTGTTTTGGTGCCGCGGGGGATCTGGCGATTATCCGGGAGTTGTTCCGCGACACCCTGGAAGCGGCTCGTATTCTTAATGTCGATGAACCGTTGCAGGAAAAACTGAAGCAGGCCCTGGCAAAATTATATCCGTATCAAGTTGGCGCGAAGGGAAACCTCCAGGAGTGGTATTACGACTGGGAAGACTCCGATCCGAAACATCGGCACGTTTCCCACCTGATTGGACTCTATCCGGGCCGTCACATCTCGCCTCAGGATACGGAACGGCTCGCGGCCGCGTGTCGCCGCAGCCTGGAATTGCGCGGGGACGGCGGGACCGGCTGGAGTCTGGCGTGGAAAATCTGTCTCTGGGCCCGGCTCTTGGATGGAAACCATGCTCATACAATCCTCCGAACGCTTCTGACATACAGGGAGCCTGTCTACTTAATTGGCTACGCCAAAGGCGGAACCTATCCCAATTTATGGGATTGCTGCCCTCCCTTTCAGATCGATGGCAATCTGGGAGCCGCTGCCGGAATTGCCGAAATGCTGATTCAATCGCATCGGGGGGAAATCCATCTGCTCCCTGCGCTGCCGGATGCCTGGGAAACGGGTTCGGTAAAGGGGCTGTGCGCCCGCGGAGGATTGGAAATCGACATGGCCTGGAAAAACCATCAGCTCAGCCAGGCGGCCGTCCGATGCAGAAAAGAAACTTCCTGCATGTTACGCTATCGGGATAAAACGGTGCCGCTTTCCGTAAAACCAGACGGCGAAATTCGATTGGATGGCGAGTTGAACATTCAACACTAAACCGGTCAGGAGAATGAAGCACATGAAATTTGGTTTCCGTTTCCTTTTCATTCTGGTTTTGCTGCCGGCGGGGCAATCGCTGTTGGGATATACGCATCTGATTTCGCTGGATCAGGAAGCGACAACCATACAAATGCCGACGAAGGGGATTTGCGCCCATCGCGGCGCTTCGGAAACGCATCCGGAAAACACCGTGGCGGCATTTAACGAAGCGGTGCGCCTGGGCGTGCAGATGATTGAATTCGATGTGCAGAGGTCCAAAGATGGCCATGCGGTTGTGATGCATGATCCAACCCTGGACCGCACCACCAACGCAGCCGGCGCGGTGTGCGATTATCCCCTGAAAACGCTTCGGGAACTGGATGCGGGGGGATGGAAAGACGAGCGATTTCGCAACGAAAGACTGCCTCCTCTGTCCCGGGTTCTCTCCGTCATGCCGGACAACGTCTGGCTGAACGTTCACCTTAAGAAAAACGACGGTCAGGATTTTGTGATCGCCGTCGCCCGGGAAATCGCTCTTCAGCACCGGCTCCATCAGGCGTTTCTCAGCCATCCGGATGCCGACATACTCAATGCCGCGCGACAGGAAATCCCTGGCTTGCTGACCGGCTGCTGGCATCGACTGGATTCCCCCATCGATCCGCAGGAAATAACCGCAAAACATGACTACACGTTTGTTCAACTTTACGCAGTGGGTTCGAACCTCAAACCCTCGGCCGAGCTGATTCGTTCGTTGCATGACAAAAACATTCGTATCTGCTACTTCGGCGAAGCCGGGCCGGAAGATCTGGCGGAACTGGATGCGCTGGGAGTGGATTTTGTTATGACAGATGATCCGGCCCGATGGAGGGACGCCGCCGCGAAACTGGGCATCGCGCCGGTAAAGCCTGTGCTTTTGTCCCGGCCGGACGGGGTGGAAGATCATTCGTTCCGGGCCAGACCGTCGGGGGATTTTTCCTTCCGGAAACTGGCAGGCAGTTTTCAGCCGGCGATGCTCATGGGCGACTGCCGGGTGAAAATCGGGCCGGAAGCCCAGCTTTTTATCGATGAGTTTCTCGTTCATTCCATGAAAGGCCTGACGCGCTCCCTGCATCCGGCAAAGAAATACCAGGGCAATCCAATTCTGCTGCCGGAAAAACCTTGGGAAAAAGTTCCCGTATTTGGCGAAGAATCCTGTAAATTTCTGGTCGCCAACGGTACGGTGTTGAACGATCCGGAAAGCGGCTTGTGGCGGATGTATTACAAGGGCAGTATGCGAACCTCCTGCCTGGCGGTTTCGAAGGACCTGCTGCACTGGGAGCGGCCGATATTGAATCAGGTCGAGTTTGACGGCTCTACAGAGAATAATATTGTTTTCAACGATTTTAACTGCGACCTGATGAGTATTGTCTATGATCCGCGCGATACCGATTCCTCCCGGCGATGGAAGGCGGCGGTATTTCATTATGTCTCCGAGGGGCGGGAGGACGGCCTGTACGCCTGGTATTCCCCGGACGGCATTTCATGGCGTGTCGATCCACATCCGATTCTGCCCGGCGATTACAACTGGGCGGGCGGGTTTGGGGCGTGGTCCGAAGCCTGGCCCCAGGCGGGCGTGAACGATGTGAATCAGATCCTCTGGGATGAGAAACTGCAGAAATTCACCGCGCATTTAAAAATTCTGACCTGGAAGAACGGCCGGTTTGTCCGATCGAGGGGCTTTGCCGAAAGCGAGGATTTTGTTCACTGGTCCGAACCGCGAATGATCCTGATTCCCGACGAAAACGATCCGGAGGATGTGCAATATTACGGCAGTATCGGCTGGCCGTATGAAAGCCTGTGGATCGGCCTGATGCGGGTGTACCATGAGAAAGCGGGCAACGTGAATTTGCAGTTGATTTGCAGCCGGGACGGGCGAAACTGGAAACACGCCGGCAATCGAGAGCCGCTGATACCCAACGGACCGGAAGGTTCGTACGATCAGGGCTATATGACCGATGTGTCCAACCCTCCTATCCCCGTTGGCGATGAGCTGTGGTTCTTTTATTCCGGCACCACCACGACGGGAAAGAAAAAGCGGCCCGAGTGGCAGGGCGGGATCTGCCTGGCCACGCTGCCGCGGGATCGATTTGTCTCGCTTGACGCCAGCAGCGAAGAAGGCTGGATCATGACTCGGCCCTTCACGGTCGAGGGAAAAAATTTGATGCTGAATGCCGACGCTTCCCGAGGCGAGATTCGCGTCGAAGCGGTGGACTATGATATCCAGCGGCTGCCCCGGACGATTCCCGGTTTTGAGCGAGAAACCTGCAAGCCTGTGAATCAGGATTCCCTCCGGCAGCCGGTCGAATGGCAATCCCACAAGGACCTGAACTCTCTTCAAGGTAAGCTGATACGGCTCAAATTGCATTTGAAAAACGCGAGACTCTATTCCTTCACAATCCAGTAAAACTCCAGAGTTTATTAATCCTGCGGGGACACGTGAATTGCATTCATACGCAAGTTCTTCCCTGGCAAAGAATTACACATTATTGTGCCGATTCGAAACAGGGTAGATTGGGCAAATCAAGGCACAATGAGGATCAATCTGCTCCCTGTCCCCGCAAACGCCGGGTTTCAAATAGATCACGCCGTTTACGCAGGACAACAAAAGGTCGAAAAATTGTTGCGTGGCGTCAGCCGGGAGTGTATAATTGTCGAAACGCGTCTTGGCAGCGTTGCTGAGCAATCCATTTGAATACAAATGAGGGATGTCTTTTCCCTTAAGTGAGGTTGAACATGAGTGCAAAAGCGATGGTTTTTCGCCCGGATAACTCTTCTTTGGGATTTTACCGGAATATCAATCGTCTTGCGGCTCTGGGGATTCTCGGACTGTTTCTTGTTCTCCTGGGGAAAATTCAACCCGTTCGGGCCGGTTCTCTCCTGATGAGCACGGACGGAACGTCCAGCAACAATATCGACAAGGCGCGAACGTTAGGGCATACGGTCACTACCGATACGCTGGCCAATATTATCCTCAAGTCGGCCCCGACTCTGATTGCCTATAACGCCGTCTGGATTAATCCAAGCCTGAGTTCCTCCGGTTACACCACGCTTCGGACGGGCGTCCAGAACGGAGGTGCATTGGAGCAGTACGCACGCAACGGCGGCACGTTGATCATTTGTGTGGCAGGGAATAATGGAAATCAGTCCGATATCGCTCCAGGCGGAGTGGATTACGATCGCTCCGTTGTACATGAGTCGGAAGTGTTTACTTCTCCTGCGCATCCCTATCTGACCGGCGCTGGTTATAATGGCTACAATCTTACCGTATCCGACTTTAATACTTGGAGCAGCACCGATCACGGCCAATTGCAGAACCTGGTTGCCGGGAGTATTGTTGTTCTCACCAATTCGAATGGTCCTTCGTGGGTGGAATACGGATGGGGATCCGGCCGGGTCATTCTCAATACGCTGACCTACGGCTGGGGCTCCAATGGCGCCAAGGGAAATCCCCAGAACAATTTGATTAATTATGCCTGCGTTCCCAACATCCATGACGATTTGGAAATCACTCCCTGGGAAGGATTCCTGCCAGCGGGCCATATCGGCGGACCGTTTTCACCGGACTATAAAACCTATACCTTGACCAACAAGGGAAATGCCGCGCTAAACTGGTCTGCGGCCATCACGCAAAACTGGCTGGATCTCAGCCCTCTTTCCGGAACGCTGGCGGCGGGTGCTTCGATAACCCTGGAGCTCTCCCTGAATAACAATTGCGCGTTTCTGCCGGCGGGAAGCTATTCGGATACCCTCGCCATTACCAACACCAACACCCTCGTCAAGCAGACGCGCCTGATCACGTTGTCCGTCAATCCCGAAGAAACCAGGATCACCGCGTCCGACGGCGCCTATGACGATCAATTCGGCGTTTCCGTTGCGGTCAGCGGCAATCTGGCCGTCGTCGGAGCGTATTACGAGGATCAAATGGGTTCCGAATCCGGTTCCGCCTACGTCTATGAATATGCCGGCAATGGCTGGATCCAGCAGGCTAAACTGGTCGCCTCCGACGGATATTCCGGCGATTTATTCGGATATTCCGTCTCGATCAGCGGCGATGTGATTCTCGTGGGGGCCAATGGCGATGACGACAAAGGCAGCTCTTCCGGCTCCGCCTATATGTTTGAACGCACCGCCAATGGCTGGGTGCAGACCGCCAAGCTGGTCGCCTCCGACGGCGCCTCCAGCGATTATTTCGGCGGCTCCGTTGCCATCGACGGCAATGCCGCCATCGTCGGAGCCTATGGCAAGGATGAAAACAGTGTAAGCGACGCCGGCGCAGCCTATGTGTTTGAGCGTGCGGGAAACGGACTCTGGATCCAGCAGGCCAAGCTGACGGCGCCGGACGGATACTCGGGCGACCAGCTTGGCGGTGCCGTGGCGATCAGTGAGGGACATGCCATTGCGGGAGCGAGATTGGATGATGACAAAGGGTCCGATTCCGGTTCGGCGTATCTGTACGAAAAAGCAGGGAACGGCTGGGTGCTGCAAACGAAGCTGAACGCTTCGGACGGCTACAGCGGTGATCAGTTTGGAACTTCCGTATGCATCAGTGAAAATATTTCCATGGTCGGCGCCCCGCTGGATGATGACAAAGGGTCCAATGCCGGTTCCGCGTATATCTACGGCAAGTTCGACGCCTTGTCCGTCATGGCCAAAATCCCGCCTCAGGATTTCCACGCGGTGGGATACGAAGAAGGCCCCTTTGATCCGACCTGCAAAGAATACGTTCTTTCCAACATCAGCGCCACTCCCATCGATTGGACAATCACGATAAACGAGCCGTGGCTGATCCTGAATCACTCGTCCGGCACGCTGGCTCCCGGCGCAAGCATCACCGTGATGCTGTCACTGGATCCCAGCGTCCTGCTGTTCCCTCCCGGCGTATATGCCGACATCGTGTGTTTCGAGAATGTAACCTCCGGATACCAGATGAACCGTCAGGCCAAACTGGAAATCCTGAACATTCCCGGCGAAATCGAGGTGCAGCCCGCCGGCGTCCAGTTTGGGGACGTCATCGTCGGGCTTTCCGCCAGAAAAACCGTCACCCTCTCGAACACCAGCGCCGATCATTACCTTCTGGTTTCGGGAATATCCCTGGTTCCTCCCTTCGAGGGCTTGGAAGAGGCTTTTCCGCAGACAACCCTGAATCCCGCCAACTGGAAGGTTCTTTCCGGGGCCCCGACCATCGATGATGTGGGGATTGCCGAACCGTCCGCGCCGTATTCCTTGCGGCTCAATGGAAATCCCAGCGGCGGCGATTCCATCGAATCGAGGGTGATCGATTTGTCCCTGCAGAGCGATGTAAAAGTATCCTACTGGTATCAGCGAACCGGAGGCGGAGAACAGACCG
Organism: uncultured Pirellulales bacterium; assembly: GCA_964582655.1. Lineage (GTDB taxonomy): Bacteria > Planctomycetota > Phycisphaerae > Sedimentisphaerales > SM23-30 > CAZOTP01. The sequence continues at coordinate 13,948 of CAZOTP010000032.1, forward strand.
ACCCCGGGGAGGATCTCATCATCAGCTATTGGAACGGGTCCGCCTGGGTGGAACTCGACCGGCAGCTGGGAGACGGCCCGATTATGTCCACGTATGTGCAGCGCATCCTTACGCTCCCCGCCAATGCCTATCGTCCCGATTTCAAACTCCAGATCAGGAGCATCGGCACGTCCGGCGCTTACGATGACTGGTTTGTGGATAATGTCGCGATTGCCAGTTCCGATGGAAAAGGCCAGGTGGCGATTGTCAATCTGGGATACCCCCGCACGGATTCGGGAAACCGCTTTGACGATTTGCAATGGCTGCGGCTGGAAAATGTCCCCGCCATGCCGTTCTATATCCCGCCTTCCGGACAAATCGCGTTTGATCTGGTGTTCAAACCCGCCGAATTGAAAACCTATGATACCACCGTAACGATTGTCAGCGATGATGTGGATGAATCCGAATTTATTTTGCCGGTGTCGGGCGCCGGAATCCCGGAATATCTGCAAATCACCCCCGACGAAGAAACCCTCTTTCTGGGCCACCCTGGCGGGCCTTTCATGCCCACCCAGGCATCCTATCAAATCACCAATACCGGACCGGTCAGCGTGGACTGGACCGCGAACGCCCCCGAATGGCTCGATGTGACCCCGGCCCAGGGCCCCCTGGCTCCCCAGGATTCCATAACAGTACTGGTTCGCCCCAACAACCTGGCCAATGCGTTTCCCAAAGGGTCGTACGATGCGATCGTCACGTTCGTGGATGAAACCACCACGATGGAGCAAACCCGCCCGGTTACCCTGGAGGTCTATACCAATCCCAAAGTGTGGGTGGACAGCACGTCCTTGTCCGATATTACGATTGTTCAGGGCGAAAATACTCTCGCTAAATCACCATCGGAAATACCGGCGGCGATTCCGGACTGGCTTTTACGATGACCGGCCAACTCGCCAAAGCGAAACTCTCGGGCCCCTCTTCGCTGGAGTCGTCTGTCCTTACGCCCCAGACCATGATTCCCGGAAAAACCGACTTCAAAGGAATGGATTTCAGCGCCCTGGGGAGTGAAGCCTTCAGGCCCGGATATTTGCTGGTTCGTTTCGCTCCTTCCGCGGACCGTGTCGAATTATCCTCGCTTGATAAGCAGGCGGTTCTCAACCGATTGGGAGGCGGTTCCATGGAAACGGTATATTCCCTGCTGCCCGGGCTGTGTCTGATCAAGCTTCCCGCCGGTCTGACCGTGGAAAATGCGCTTCCGCTGTATAATAAAGACGCCGCCATTCTATATGCCCAGCCCGATTACGAAGTGCATGCCGTGTCCGCCATTCCAAACGATGCGAGGTTTAACGACCTGTGGGGCATGCATAACACCGGCCAAAGCGGTGGAGTCAGCGATGCCGATATTGATGCTCCGGAAGCGTGGGATATCGCCGTCGGTTCCCACAGCGTAACCGTGGCGGTCATCGACACGGGTGTGGATTATAATCATCCCGACCTCGCTGCCAATATGTGGGTGAATGTTCCCGAACGCGATGGTACGGCGGGCGTGGATGATGACGGGAATGGATATATCGATGATATCTATGGCTATGATTTCTGCAATTCAGACAGCAACCCGTTTGATGACAACAGCCATGGCACGCATTGTTCCGGAACCATCGGCGCGATCGGAAATAACGGCGTTGGCGTCGCCGGCGTATGCTGGAACGTAAAGATCATGGCCGTGAAATTCCTCGACGCCGGCGGCTCCGGATATACCTCCGCCGCTATCTCCTCCGTCCAGTATGCCACCGCCATGGGCGTCAAAGTCATGAGCAACTCCTGGGGCGGCGGCGCCTTTGATCAGGCCCTCAAGGACGCGATCGATGCGGCCGGCGCCGCGGGAATTCTGTTTGTCGTCGCCGCGGGAAACAACAGTACAAACAACGATTCAAGTCCCTATTATCCGGCCTGCTATGACAGCAGCAATCTCATCGCTGTGATGGCCACCGACAATTATGACAACCGCTCCAGTTTCTCCAATTACGGCCCCCTCTCCGTGGACCTGGGCGCCCCGGGAAGCTCCATCCTGAGCTGCCTTCCGGGGAATCAGTACGGCAGCAAGAACGGAACGTCCATGGCCACGCCTCACGTCGCCGGCGCCTGCGCTCTGCTGTTTTCCATGAATCCCGCCCTCCGCGCCCAGCAGGTCAAGGATACCCTGCTGCAAACCGTCGATAAAACCCTCGCCGGTCAATGCGTCTCCCAGGGCCGTTTGAATCTCTTCAACGCGGTCAAAACGATTCCCGCCTCCTCTCCGTTCATTACATTTATTCCCGACAAAGGCGTCGTTCCCGCCGGCGATTCCATGAACGTCGGCATCCTCTTTGACGGGAATCAGGCCCCCGGAACCTATACTGGGAAAATCTCCATCGCATCCAACGACCCCGACTATCCGGTCATCGATATCCCTCTGTCGATTGCCATCCAAGCCGCGGATATGTTTACGGAGTTGTTTGATGATGCGGCCAACGATCTGTCCGGACGGTGCTTAACCTTCAAACCCGGCGGATTCAGCGGATACACCCTCTGCCTCGACGAGGCCGACGCCTTCCCGGTCGATCCGTCCGATGGCGAAATCCTCTCCCTCCGGGATGATGATTATCGGGAGGTCAATCTCGAGGATAAGCAGATTCGTTTCTATGACCAAAACTACGAAACCTTCTATATCGCCAGCAACGGATACATCACCTTCGGGTCCGGGGATACCCGGCACATGGAAAGCCTGGCGAATCATTTTGAGCTGCCTCGAATTTCCGCCCTGTTTGACGACCTCGATCCCTCCGCCGGAGGCGCCATTTCCCTGAAAAAACTGGACGACCGCGTCGTTATCACCTATGAAAATGTTCCCGAATACGGCTCCTCGAACACCAGCAGCTTCCAGATTGAACTGGCCTACAGCGGCATCATTCGAATCACCTTCCTGAATGTCGCCAGCCAGGACGGATTGGTCGGTCTCTCCCGGGGACAGGGCCTGTCCCCGTACTACGTGGAAAGCGACCTCACCAGTCCGGCGCCCTGCGACTGCACAGGCGATTTCAACCGGGATTCAGTGGTCAATCTTGCCGATTACGCCGCAATCGTGGGTCATTGGCTCAATCAGGAGGATCTGACCGAAACCGTAGCGGATCACTTCGACGAAATTTCGTATGCCGGTTCCAACGGATCCCTGAACTGGAGCTCCGACTGGACCGAAATGGGCGAATCCGACGGACCGTTCAACGGATTCATCCAGGTGTCGCCCGATGGATGTCTGGCCCTGGGTGACTTTCGATTCAAAGCTCCTCCGACCTGCCATCTGACTCGCTCCCTCGATATCCACTCCGCCACCCAGGCGACTTTGTCCTATACCTATTCGGTGCCTCAGACATCCAAACTGGGATACGTATCCGTCCAGATCTCCTCCGATGGCGTCCACTGGACCACTCTTGCCGCCTATACCCCTGAGTCCGGAAGCGGTTCGGAACAATTCGATATTACCGGATTTATTTCGGCGAATATGAAAATTCGATTCGAAGTGGGGTCCCAGACCAGGCTGTGGATGTACGCCTATATTGATAATATCCAGATTCAATTCAATAACAACTCCTGCCCCTGGTATCCGTGGGATGCGTGTGACTTGAATCAGGATTTTGTCATCGATACCGGAGATTTGACGGTCTTCTGCGAACACTGGCTGCGATAAAAACGAGCCTCCATAAAACAAGATTTGGCAGACTCCGTTTTAGAGCCTATCCGAATAACCAGGTTGTCATGAGGCCGAGCGAAAAGTTCGAGGCCGAGGCGGCAGGGCCAAAATGGACGCAGGCGTGGCGGA
>CAZOTP010000033.1:0-3789 GCA_964582655.1 uncultured Pirellulales bacterium
CGCCCCGGGGGAAGCCCCCATTCGTTCGACCAGGAGCTCCGCCGCGCCGGTCGATACTTCCCCCCCATCCATCCAGCCCGAAAAGCCAAGGACCGGTTGGGTATCACCCGGTTCCGGTTGTCGATAAACGGTTACGTGCGGCGGTATCATATTGCTTGATTCTATGGAAAGTCGATAGGGGAATCAACTACAGCCTTCAGCGGAATGGATTTATTCGAGGCCTCCAGCCGATGGAAAATTACACGCATTGGAAGAAGGATTGGCTTGAAGATACCCGGCGAATCCTTTACAATGCCCCTCCGGTTTGGAAAGGAAAATTCGGTACGGCGAATAAACCGTATGGCATTGTCAAATAACGATTTGTGAAAGCATCAAATGCGTTTTTTGGAAGTTCTCTTTGAGCCTGACGGAGTGCGGGTGAAAGTCCCCGCGGAAACAACGGTCCTGGAAGCCGCGCAGCAGGGGGGTATTATCCTGAATTCCGCCTGTGGCGGTGTAGGCAGTTGCCATAAATGCCTGGTGGAAATCACAGGCCTCCCCCAGCCCGTTCGAGCCTGCCAGTTTACCGTTCGGGAGAATATAACCGTAACCATCCCGGATCGTTCACGATTTTTTGAGCAGAAAATCCTGGAGGAAGGAATCTCCCAGAATCAAGGCGCCGATCCTCTGGTTCGAAAATATGCTCTGCGGCTGTCCCCTCCGGAATTGACGGATCTCCGAAATGACGCCCGGCGCGTTTTGGATGCGGTTGCCGCGCAGCAGAATCCGGTGCACACTTCCGCGGAACCAACCGAAATGCGGTTCGACTACGGGGCATTGCCGGACTTGGCCGATACCCTTCGCCGGAATCAATATCAGGTGACGGCGGTTTGCCATGACAGCCGAATTATTGCTGTCGAAGGAGGAGATACAGGCGGGAGACTCTTTGGCGTGGCGGTCGATATCGGCACCACCACCGTGGTGGCCAGTCTGATGGATTTGAAAAACGGGATCACCCTGTTCACGACGGGCCAAACCAATCCCCAGGTTGCCTTCGGCGACGATGTCGTCAGCCGCATTGAATTCGCCGGCCGTCAGGAAGACGGTCTTTCGATCCTCCAGCGGAAAATTGTGGACTGTATCAACGGGATGATTCGGGATCTTTGTAAAGACGCCGGCATTTCAGAGCGGGATATCTATGAAATAACCGCGGCCGGAAATACCACCATGCAGCATATCCTCCTGGGCATTGATGTCCGTCCTATCGCGCAGGCTCCCTATGCCGCGGTATGTTCGGAACCCGTGAATGTCATCGCCCGGGAACTTGGCCTTGCGATCCATCCCCGCGGAAATGTCTATGTGATGCCCGGAATTGCCGGCCATGTGGGGGGGGATACCGTCGCGGTGATCCTGGCAACCGCCGTTCATCATACCGCGGAAACCGTCTTGGCAATTGATATCGGAACGAATGGAGAAATCGTACTGGCGCATCAGGGAAAACTCTTCGCATGCAGCACCGCCGCCGGGCCGGCCTTCGAAGGCGCAAAAATTACTCACGGCATGCGCGGCGCCGACGGCGCCATCGAACGGGTGTATCTCAATCAGGGAGATATCGAAATCGGCGTGATCGGGGGAGGACAAGCCGCCGGCATTTGCGGCAGCGGCCTGATCGATGCTCTGGCCGAGCTGCTGGAAGCGGGGGTCATGGATTCCACCGGACGGCTCAAAGAACCGCGGGAACTTCCGTCGAATATCCCTCCGGCAATCCGGCGACGGATGATCGAACAGGATGGCGGCCAGGCGTTTCTTCTGGCAGACGCCTCCGCCACTCGGCACGGTCGGGACATCGTCCTCACCCAGCGCGATATTCGGCAGGCGCAGCTCGGAAAAGCGGCCATCGCCGCGGGCGTGGAAATGATGAGGCGGCAGGGCGGCGGAGTGCTCGTGGACCGGATCTATCTGGCTGGCGCGTTTGGAAATTATATCCGTCCCGAAAGCGCACGCCGCATGGGGCTTCTTCCTGATATTGTACTTGAAAAAATCAAATTTATCGGAAATGCCGCCGGTGCAGGGGCACGCGATGTCCTGATTCATCAATCCCTCCGCCGCGAAGCCGAACGCCTGGCAAGGCAAACCGAATACGTGGAACTGGCCGGCCGGCCGGAATTTATGGAATTGTTCAGCGAATGGATGCTGTTCCCCCAATCATGAAGAACCAATCCGTCCAGCAGCGATATGAAAACCACCGCATGATGGTCTTTGCCCGAAAGGTCCTGGGGGCGGGCAGGGGGAGTTATCGTCATTCGGTAAAAAGCTATCTGGAGGAAAAGCTCCGCGTTTCGCAGACCGCCTGGGTCCCCTCCCTCTTGAATCCCCGTCAGGCCTTTCGCTTTTTATGGACCGGGGCGATTCTGATTGCGGTCACCTGCATCGTTGGTGTGGTCGCCATCAATACCAGCACCGGCTTGTTGTACCTCCTCCTGGGGCTTCTCATGGGATTCTGGGTGGTGTCCGCCATTTTCAGCACGATCAATCTTATGGGAATCACCGTAACCCGCCATGTCAGCGAAACCTCCCAGGTGGGCGAAAAACTCCTCCTGACCTACACCGTCAAAAATAATAAACGCTTTCTCCGCAGCTATTCCCTGGTGATCGAAGAGCTGGGGCATTTCCCCATGATTTTCCCCTCCGCCTATTGCATGTCTCTCCGCGCCGGGCAGGAACGGATCATCAAAGTCGAGGTCCTCTGCCGACGCCGGGGCCATATGCGGCTCCGGCGGATTCGACTCAGCAGCCGATTCCCCCTCGGTCTGATTGCCAAATGCTTCGTCTCCAATGAAGCGGCCGATGTCGTGGTCCATCCCGCCGTGGGCCATCTCCGCTACCATCTCCTGGCCAAAACCAAATCCTCCGCCAGCGGCTCCCTCGGCCAGTACAACCAGCAAACCAAGGGATTCGAGGAGTTTTATGGCTTGCGGGAATTCCAGAATTTCGACAATTACCACTGGATTCACTGGCGAAGCTCCGCCAAGTACAATCGCCTGATGGTCAAGGAAATGTCCGAATACAATTCCAACCAGATTACCATCATGCTCGACACGCGCGTCGAAGACCCCCTCTCGGTCGAACAGCAGGACATGCTCGAAGAAGCGATTAGTTTCGCCGCCACGATGATTGACCGCGCCACGGAACGCTGTCTGCCCGTCGCCCTGGCCGTCTCCGGCGGAGAAGTCAAAATGTTCAAGCACGGTCGCGGTGCCGCCCATCGCTGGGCCCTCATGACCGAATTGGCCGGAGTCCGCATGGGAACCTGGGAAGACCAGCTCCCCGGCATCGATACGCTGCATCCCCGAACCTTTGCCGACGCCCATTGCTGGGTCATTGGCGTGGGAATCTATAAGCATGGCTACGAGACCGGCCGATTTCGACCCAATGTTACCCTTGTGGATGTGGATACCGAGGCCTTCCATCGGATGTTTTCTCCCCCGGAACTCCTTTCCTTGAGTCGTCGAAAGGAGGGCAAGCCATGAAGCGAAGCTGGCGGTTTCAAATCAGCTTGATTCTCATGTCCATTTTGGGCGCGATGGGAGGGCTGATCGCCGAATACAGCTATGACGCATCCTCCGCCGTCATCAATATCTTCTTCACCCTGCTGTTGATTCTCGCCGCGGGGTTCAGCATGGTCCGACCGCCCAGACCTCTCCCCTGGATCGTGAATCTGGTGCTTAACTTCATCGTTGTGATTTCGGTTTTGTTCATGATTTGGAACCTCCTCTTCGCCGCCCATCAAAGCTCCATTGCCAGGGCTTT
>CAZOTP010000033.1:3799-17726 GCA_964582655.1 uncultured Pirellulales bacterium
ATATCACCCTTTTGCTCTCCGCCTGCCGCTTTAACCAAAATTGGCGAACCAGGGATTTCAGCCAGATTTTTCTCTTTTCCCTCCTGCTCATGGTGATTTCCGCAATCACCTGCACAAGCATCATTCTCGTTCCTGTGTTCATTCTGTATTTGATCGTCTCGGGATACGCCCTGATTCTATATCAGCTCCAGAGACAGGTGGAACAGGTCCTGGCAACCCGCTTTATCGGTATCGAACCCTCCCAGGAAGAAATCGGTCAATTGCCTCAAACGATACGCGCCTACTGGTCCCAGCTGGGCCAGGTTCGTTTTACCCTCACCTGCGGCTTCATTCTGTTGATGGTGCTGATTCTCGCCGGCGCCGTCTTTATCGGCTTTCCCCGACTGGAAGCCGGCTCTCTGCTCGGCGGACGATTTGGCTCCCGAATTCAGAGCGGCTTTAATGATCAAATCTCCCTGGGCTCCATCGATAAAAACGACACCCTCCGGCAGGTTGTCGCCCATGTCATTGTCAGCCAGGACGGCAAACCGACAGGCAGTCTCGATCGGATCCTTTACCTCCGTTGTGCCGTCCTCGATCAATATGCTCCCTATGTAAAAAAAACTTCGGAGGAGGAGGACGATGCCTCCCAGGAGGAACAAAAAGCCCAGTGGACCCGATCGCTTCTGGGGTTTCTCGTTCAGCAGAGGCTCCCGGATCAGCCCCCCCAGGCCGGAACGGCGCCCTCGGTCAAGCTCGACGTCCTTCTGAACAATTGGCAAAGCCCCTATATGCCTACCCTCTATCCGGTCCAGTATATCGAAGGCATTGAGAAAACGATGCGGCTGGGAGAAATGGATCGCGTGGTGAGTTTTCATCAGTGGGATCCCCAGGTATTGAATTTTCGCGCCTACAGCCTCAGCGAAATGGATTCCGATTCCGCCTGGTCCGAATATATCAAAAAGCTGCGGAGACTCGGCCCCTATTGGCTCTCGTATGCGACCAGTTACTCGGCTGGCTTTCTCCCCATCGGCCCTGCCAGAATGGCCGACGACAGTGCTATTAAAACCGTCGCGGAAACCATTCTGGAAGAAGATCGCGAAAAACGATCCGAGCTCGAAAAGGAAAAAAACGCGGCGGTTCGACAGTGGCAGGTATATCAGCAGAACCGAACCCGAGGCCAATCCTTCGAACTGTGGAATCTCTTTCAAACGGTTGCCGAGGATCCCAACGATTATGTGGATGCCGTGGAACAGCAGCTTCTGGATGCCATTCGCCCTCCGGCCGTCGCCTTGGCAAAACTGGACCGAAAACTCGCCGCCAAAGTCGTGGACTATCTCCATGAAACACACAAATACACCATTTTGCCCCAGATTCCTCCCGCTCCCCCCCGGGAATTCGTGGAAGAAGCGCTCTTGCAGGCGAAACATAAAAAAGACGCCCCTCCCTATGTCTATGACCCTGTTGAACTATTCGTCTCCCAGCCCGGCAGCGCCGGAAACTGCGAGTATTTTGCCGGCGCCATGGTCCAGATTTGCCGGGCCATAGGCATCCAGGCCAGGATCGTCGTCGGATACCTCGCCCAGGAATACAGCCCGGACTATGGCTATTACATCGTTCGGCAGTGCGATGCCCACAGTTGGGTGGAAATCTACACCGCCGACCAGGATTGGGTCATTTTCGATCCCACCCCGCCGGCCAATCTTCGGCAGAACCTCTCCGATAGCGGATTCGCCAGAGCCATGAACCGGATGAGCCATTATTTCGAAAACTTGCAGTTGCGTTGGCTCAAGTTTAACGCCTCCGACAAGGGGCATGAAACACTCAAATGGGCCAATTCCATCTCGAAATGGATGGAACAGCTCGAATCCTCCACACAGAAACTCTCCGACAGCGGCGCCGCCAACGCCATTCGGCGGTGGTTCACCCATCAGCCCGAGGAATCCTATTTTGCTCTCTTTATGCGTTGGATTATTTTCTTCGGAATGCTGGTGAATATCGGGATTGGAATACGGGAATTAATGGCATGGATCATGCCCAAATATATTCGGCGGCGGAACCGCAAACGGAATTTGAAGATTTATAACCTCGAAACCGTCCTGTTTTACCGGCAAATGCTGGAAATTCTGGATGAAGTCGGCCTTTATAAGCCGCTGCACCAGACTCCGCGCGAATTTGCCATGGATGTGATCGCGTATGACCGCGCCTTCGAGCCGGTCGGGAAAATTTCCGAAATCTATTATCGCGTGCGGTATGGCGGCCTCGAAATCGATGAGGCTCGCACCCAGAATGTCGATGAATTCCTGACCCAGCTCCGGATCTTCACCCATTCCATCCGCAAAACGATTAAACGGCCCTGGCCCTGGGAAGCGGAGGACTAACCATTTCCGTGAAAACCATTGTGCTGTTCGGATCTTCCAGACCGCAGCCGGATTCGGAAGACTATCAGAAGGCGTATGACTTGGGATACGCGCTTGCCCGGGCCGGATATCGACTCGCCAATGGCGGGTATGGCGGCATCATGGAAGCCTCCGCCAAAGGAGCCAAAGACGCAGGCGGCGCCACCGTTGGCGTCACCTGTGAAGCCTTCGGCCGAAAGGGACCCAATTCATGGATTGATCGGGAAATCCGTACCCAAACCCTCCAGGAACGCCTGACTCGGCTGATTGAGCTGGGCGATGCATGGCTCGCTCTGAGGGGTGGCACCGGCACGCTCCTCGAATTGGCCATGGTCTGGGAACTGGTTCACAAGGGATTTCTGCCTCAAAAACCCATTCTATGCGTGACAGACTATTGGAAACCCCTCGTCAAACTGATGGCAGGCTCTGGCGAAAAGGCCGAAGAATATATATACTTTGCCCAGTCCCCACAGGATGTGATGGATCGATTGCGCCATGATGAAATCATCCAAACGAAACAGGATTGACCTATGATGACAACAAAACAGATCTCGGCGTTCTGGTGCGTAACCCTGCTGGGGGCCGCTTCCGCGATTGGACAGACTTCCGACGCATCCCCGGCGAATTCGGAAACTTCCAGCGCGGCCATCGAAAAAAAGACCGGCGTACTCCTGCCCGAAGGCTATTGGGTGGATGGACGACTGGCCAAACTCGTCAAACATCCCGACCAGCCTCGCTGGTTCCTCCTGCTGGAACGATCCAAACCGGCCCAATCCACAGCCGATCTCTCGGCCAATCCCGTGGAATCTCTTGAAAAAAAGCCCGCGGAATTCCTTCCTCCCGATCCGGCGGATCCGTTTTCCGTTCCCATCGAAGTCCTTCCCGGCAAGGCTCTCGCCTCCATGGATATGATTACCAACCAGCAGACCGATCTGGCCCTGGACTTCCGGATCTGGGGGGAAGTCACGGTCTATCATGGCCGGAACTTCATTCTCCCCAGTCACGTTGCCACGCTTTCTCTTTTTAGACAGCGATCATCCGCTTCTGCCGAGGTTCCTGAAAGCCCCCTCCAGGCCCTGGCGCAAAGCAAATCCTCGCAAACGGCTTCACATTCAGTGGATCATGCCTCGCCCAGCCCGCCCCCTCCGCTCCCGGCAATGCTCCGGGATATTCTGCTGCAGATGCCTCGAACATATCCTCTGGAATGGGCGGAAAAAAGCGAACCGTCCGGGCCGCCCGCCGCTAGCGGTGCCGCCATCCGACCAGCCTCCCAATCCAAAGCCTCCGTGGAATCCCCCGTGCGATGGAAGGACGGCGATGTGATTATCGATCGTGTCGGACGCCTCCTTCTGGATCCCACCGAAAAAAAATGGTTTTTTGCCTTTGAAGCCGACGGCGCCAGCCTCGCCGAGCCGCCGATTATTTTGCAGCCCTGTAAGCTTCTGGAAAACATGGAATCCCTGCATCACAGCTCCCTGGAATCCGTTCAGTTCCGGGTTTCAGGACAGATTTCCAGATATCAGGGTCGTTATTATCTGCTTTTGCGCAAAATGCTGCTAACAAAGAAATTAGGTAATTTCGGCCGATAAGGATTTCTCCACGTCACTCCCGGATCCAAAACTCCGCGGAAAAAGTGCAGAATGGTTCCGGGGTTCCGCAGGGCGGTTCGGGAAGTTTTGCTTGAGTCGAACCGCGAAATCGCCTAGACTGCAACATGGCTTATGGTGGATGAATCACCGGTTATTGCGTAATGAAGGAAGATTATGACCTCGAACAGCAATCATATTAAAATCCAGCAGGTCGGTGCGGCTACCCTCGTGGAATTACAGGATCGGGAAATCCTGGATGAAAGCACGATTCAGGAAATCGCCGAAGATTTGTTCGCCGTCGTGGAAAACCGGTCGAACCTGGCTTTGGTCCTGAGCTTTGCCAGGGTCAATCACCTCAGCAGCAGCGCCTTGGGTATCCTGATTCGCCTCAATAAGCGGGTTGAAGAAAAAGGCGGGACCTTGAAACTCTGTGAAATCAAGGAGTCCCTCTATGAAATTTTTGTCATCACCCGCCTGGTCAAGCTGTTTGATATTTTCACCACACGGGACTTGGCCCTCAGCAGTGTGGCTCCCTGAAAGGGACAGGTTTGGCAGAAGGGCCGCGGCGAGAGCCGCGAATATGGAATGAATAACCCATGCAAAACAGGAATCCGTGTCTCCCGATGACGAGCCAGAACTACCAGGTCATTGAAATTCCGTCTTGCTTTTCCAGGGCTCGCCAGGTGGAGGAGGTTCTCCTTGAATATGCCGTCCTCTGCCGCTACAATCAGGAAGATTTGTTTGCCTTGCGATTGAGTCTGGAGGAGGCTCTGACCAACGCCATTCGACACGGCAATCGGGAAAAGCCGGATAAAAAAATCCTGGTTCGGCATTGCATCACCCCCCAGCGGATTGATATCTATATCGCCGATCAGGGAGAGGGCTTCAATCCCAGTGCGGTTCCGGATCCCACCGCCGACGAAAATCTGTCCCTGCCGTCCGGCCGGGGAATTATGCTCATGCGGGCCTATATGAATGTGCTCGAATATAACTCTCGCGGAAATGAAGTCCACATGGTAAAATACAATAGCGAGGTCTGAAACCTCCGGAACTTCGGTGTTGGGTATGCCCTCCTCAGGGCAGAACAAACAAACGGCAGCGGCGGGTATGGAATCGAAATTGAATCGCAGGCGTTTTATTCAGAGCGGTGTGGAAGTGGCGGCGGGGATGTGGCTGATGACGGCCGGCTGTCAGGATTCCAATCGGCATCCCGCATCGTCCCCCGCGGTCCATCCGTCCCGACCCGCTTCCAATTGGTCCGGTTTGTCCTCCATTTCCGACAAATCCAGATGGGCAAGGATTCAACCGGCGGATTCCGAAAACGTGTGGTCTCCCCCTCCCGATCGCGAAGAACCCTCCCGATGGGAAGGAATTCTGATCCATCATTCCGCCACCGATGACGGAAACGCCGCCGTATTTCACCAGGCCCATATCCTCCGGGGATGGGATGGTCTTGGGTATGACTTTGTGATCGACAACGGTCGAGGCGGGAACGATGGGAACACCGAAGTCGGTTTCCGCTGGCGTTACCAGCTCACCGGCGCCCACTGTCGTCCCGATCCCAACGACGATAACTACTGGAACGAACACACCATTGGCGTCTGTATGGTAGGCGATTTTGACCGCTATGCTCCCACCGACTATCAATGGCAATCCATGCTGAAACTGGTCCGCTATCTTCAGGATCGATATCAAATCTCCGCCGACCGGATTCTGGGACATCGCGATGTCCCCGGCGCAAAAACCACCTGCCCTGGCCGCAGGGTTTCCCTGGAGACCATTCGCGCAGACCTAGGCTGAATCGTTTACGAACGGATTTCCGAATCTCCGAAAAACAGACTATTTTCCCCGAAGCGGACCGCCCAGCTTCTTTTGCAGATATTTACCCGTATAACTCTGCGGAATCTGCGCTATCTCTTCCGGAGTTCCCTGCGCAACAATCGTCCCTCCGCCCTGGCCTCCTTCCGGCCCCAGATCGATAATGTAATCCGCCATCTTTATTACATCCAGATTGTGCTCGATTACGATGACGGTATTGCCTTTGTCCACCAGACGGTCCAGAACATTCAGCAGATTGTGGATATCCGCGAAATGCAGACCCGTGGTCGGCTCATCCAGAATATACAGCGTGTGCCCCGTGCTGGGTTTTCCCAGTTCCGTCGCCAGCTTCACACGCTGCGCCTCGCCCCCGCTCAGCGTGGTCGAGGACTGTCCCAGGCTCATGTATCCCAAACCCACGTCGTATAACGCCTGCAGCAGGTGTTTGATTTTCGGAAAATTCTCGAAAAAGGGCAGGGCGTCGTCCGCCCGCATGTCAAGTACGTCCGCGATGGTCCGTCCCCGGTAACGAATTTCGAGAGTCTCGCTGTTGTACCGTGTCCCTTTGCATTGCTCGCATTCCACATACACATCCGGCAGAAAATGCATCTCGATTTTTCGCGTTCCCTGTCCCTGGCAGTATTCGCAGCGGCCTCCCTTCACGTTGAAACTGAACCGTCCCGGCGTATAGCCTCGGATTTTCGCCTCCCGCGTTTTGCTGAACAACTGTCGGATCAGATCGAACACTCCCGTGTACGTCGCCGGATTGGACCGAGGCGTCCGCCCGATCGGGCTTTGATCGATCTGGATGACCTTGTCGATGCGGTTTGTTCCCAGCAGCCGCTTGTGCTTGCCGGGTTTTTCCCGTGAGCCGGAAAGCTTGCGGCTCAGCGCAGGAAGCAGAACCTGCCGGATCAGGGAGCTTTTCCCCGACCCGCTCACTCCCGTAATGCACACAAAAACCTCCAGCGGAATCGAAACATCGATGTTCTTGAGATTGTTCTGCTCCGCCCCGCGAACCTCCAGGCAGTATTTCAAATTCACTTTCCGACGCTTCTCCGGCGTTTTGATCTGCCGTTCCCCCGAAAGATATTTTCCCGTCAGGGACCGTTCCGCCGCGAGGATGTTCTCGATACTGCCTTGTGCGACCACCTCGCCTCCGTGCTCGCCCGCCCCGGGACCGATGTCGATCACGTGATCCGCCGCGAACATCGTGTCCTCGTCATGCTCGACCACCAGTACCGAATTGCCCAGATCGGTCAATTTCCGCAGCGTATGAATGAGCTTGTCGTTGTCCCGGTGATGAAGCCCGATCGAAGGCTCGTCCAGCACGTAACAGACTCCCACCAGCGCAGACCCCACCTGCGTTGCCAGTCGGATGCGCTGCGCCTCTCCGCCGCTCAGAGTCCCGCTCATCCGGTTCAGCGTCAGATAATTCAGCCCCACATTGTACATGAATTCCAGCCGATGACGCAGCTCTTTGAGAATCGGCCGGGCGATTTTCTGATGATCCGCCGATAGCGTCAGCCCTTCGAAAAAGGCCCTCGCCTCGTCGATGCTCATCTGCGTGATGTCGAATATGTTTTTCCCCTGAACATACACCGCGAGCGATTCCGGCCGAAGCCTCGCTCCGTGACACGCCTGGCAGGGCTGCTCGCACAAATACCCGTGCAGACGCGCCTTCACAAAATCGCTGTCGGTGTTCTGAAACCGCCGCGCCAGATTGGGAATGACCCCCTCGAAACTGGGACCGTCTCCTTCGTCGTCCCCGCTCCCGTGAAGCAGAATCTGACGAACCGAACCCGGGATATTCTTAAACGGAGTATCCGGGCTGATGTGATGCGCATGGCAGAACCGCTGCAGCAGCCGGTTGTAAAAAATGTTCATCCGCTTTCCCCCGTGACGCCAGGCGTCGATCGCTCCCTGGCTCAAGCTCAATTCCGGGTCGGGAACGATCAGCTCCGGGTCAAATTCCAGTATTGTCCCCAGTCCGTCGCAGCTCCGGCATGCCCCGTAGGGGCTGTTAAAGCTGAAACACCGAGGCGACAGCTCCGGCATCGAGGCGTCCGGATGGTCCAGGCACGCGTATTTCTCGCTGAAATACGTTTCCTCCCACGAATCCTCTCCCCGGTCCCACAGAATCAGGGCCAGGCCGTTCCCCAGCTTCAGCGCGATTTCCACCGAATCCGCCAGCCGCGAGCGAATCCCCTTGCGAACCGTCAGCCGATCCACAACCGCCTCGATCGAATGCGCCCGTTTGCGGTCCAGGGCCGGGGCGTCCTTGACTTCATAAATCTGCCCGTCAAGCCGGACCCGGACAAAGCCGTCCCGCTGGATCTGCCGGAGGACCGCCGAATGTTCTCCCTTCTGGCCCCGCACCATCGGCGCGCAAATCTGCAGCTTCCGCCCCTCGGTCTGCTGGAGAATCGATTCGACGATCTGGTCCGCATGCTGGGTCGTGATCGGACGCCCGCACAGATAGCAGTGCGGCTCGCCGACACGGGCAAAAAGCAGGCGCAGGTAGTCGTAGATTTCTGTCGTGGTCGCCACCGTGGAACGCGGATTATGACCTCCCGTTCGCTGCTCAATGGCAATTGTGGGCGGGAGGCCTTCGATGCTTTCCACGTCCGGCTTCTGCATCTGTTCGAGAAACTGCCGGGCATATGCCGAAAGCGACTCCACGTATTTCCGCTGCCCCTCGGCATAAATCGTATCGAACGCCAGCGAACTTTTGCCCGAGCCGCTCAGGCCCGTAATGACCACCAGCTCATCGCGCGGAATATCCAGATCGATGGATTTGAGATTATGCTCTCGCGCTCCGCGTATTTGAATATAATGTTCCGCCATCCGCGTTTTCCGCCTATCCTTCGACTCCGCCAGGGGCCTAAATATCACAAGTAACCCGTTAACAACGGGCATGCGGGAAAACCATTCCGTTGATTTAAACGGCAAAAATATCCGGATACAAGAAAATTCTGACGATCCGGAGCCGCAGGGAATTCCCAAATCTCCCGGAATGCAGCCGAAAAACCGTCGGGGCTAGCCGATGTAACAAACTGAAAGATCAAAAATTACAAGGGCAGGCCGCCGACGGCATGACCAGATCGACTGGAAAAACCCATAAAAAAGCGAAGCAGAACGGGAGGGGTCGCCCTGCTTCGCCAACAATGGAGGAGGAGAAAAGAGTTCTATTAACTTACAATGGGCCTTATGCTGTTTTTTCCCACAGAAAGTATAGCACAAAAAAACAAAAAATCATTTAAAAAATAACGTTTTCCTCATTTTTCTCCCAGGTAGGGCATTTCCCCTATATACTCATGCGTTTCCCGGGAACGCTTTTGCCCTGATTTCGGAAACCTGTCCTCCCTCCCTCGGTTAATAGTATCCGATAAAATACAGGAACCGGCTCAGATTGAATGTCGGAACGCGCAGCGCCTCGCCCTGCGTCTGAACCTGCTGGTATGCCAACAGCTCCTGCTCCGCCTTGCGATACTGCTTCATGGCTTCGGAACTCGATTCCTCCGTAAAATCTTCCGTCGGGCGGGGAGGCAGCACGGGAGGATTGCCCAGCACCAGAAAGTCCGTATCCACGGACATGGCGGATGAAACTTTGCCGCCCCATGCCTCGATCATCTGGGTTATGCGCGTCCGGCCGTCGGCATCGATCCGGCCGTCCCCGTCAAAGTCAAAATCCCCGATGACGCAAAACAGAAATTTCTTGTCTTTATCCCACACCAGATTGGCGATGATGTCGCCCGCCATGATGGGATTCGTCGGATCATATTGAGTAATCCGGCACTTGGAGATGGTATCCATGATTTCAATGACTTCCAGCGTCCCCTTCCCTTCCCCGCTCTTGGGAATCTGCCGGAAGCTGTCATATACGCTGAACGTCAATCCCCGATAGATATGGTCGTTCTTCGCCAGGTTGATATACGCCAGCTTTTCTTGGGCTACGACTTCCACGACCGCTCCGTCCGGCACAATCGCCGCCATTTCCGTCTCCGGGCTGGGACGATACTGCGCCAGCTGATCTTTCAAACCCTGCACTTCCTTGTTCGACTTCTCGATTTGCTCCGTCTGGCTCTTGATCTGTTCCTCCGCCTGCTTCTGTTTCTGCTGGAGTTCGGCCAGTTGGCTGTTCAAGCGGTTTACAATATCTTCGTATTTGGTTTCTTTTTCCTTGATTAACGTGCCATACGTCTTTTCGCTGGTCAGCGCCGATTGGCTGGCCTGGGCTAGATCCTTGTTCATCTGCTCGATCTGGGCGTCTTTCTGCTCCATCTGCTGGGTAAGCAGGAGAATCTGCTGTTCGTTTTCCTGCTTCCCCTGGGCAAATCGTTGTTTCAGCATCTGGTTATCCTTCAGCACCGCCGTCATCGCTTTGATCAGCCCCATCGCCGGGTCCGCTTCCGCCGGATTGGACACCGACACTTTCAGCTGGTCCCACAGAGGTTGCAGCCGCTGCTCCACCGTAGGCCGAAGACTGGGAATATCCATCCCCGCCAGTTCCTCCCCGCCGATATACCGAGCCAACGCATTCATATCCTCCCCGATCTTCGACAGAACCGTTTTCTGGGCTCCCCCCATCGATTTGACGCTGTTCAGCTCGTTCGGGGACGCTATTTTCTTCAATTCCTCTTCCGCTTCCCTCGCCTTTTTGTTCAATTCCTCGTTTTTCACGAATTGCAAGACCGCCAGGACCCCCGCCACCAGAAACAGGAAGATAAAGACAAACATGGTAATCAGTGTCGATTTCTTGATATCAGCGGAACCTTTGGGAGCCGGCATATGATACTCCTATGGGAATGTTGCATTCCGGTATTGCCCCGACGCAACATGCGGCGGAGCCTTCTGGTCTCGGCGGGCACTACGGTCCTCAACCCATCTGGGCAGTGCGTTACTATCGCATCTTCCTCCGCCGTCGTCAAGCGAAAATTTGTCTCGCCCTCCTTTTTATCCTTGACAGATTCGTTCCATAACTGTAGATTTAAAAAGAAGTTGTAAAACCTTGTCCGCCCTTGCTTTCAGGAGGTCCGACTCTTTGGCTGCCAGCAAAAAACTCTTTCTCATCGACGGCCATGCCCAAATCTACGCCGCCTATTACGCTCCCATGGGTTCAAACCTCACCGCTCGCTCGGGCGAACCGACCAAGGCCGTCTATATCTTCACCACCATGATGCTCAAGCTCCTCAAGGAGCAAAAACCCGATTTTCTCGCCGTTGCCATGGATTCCATCGGACCCACGTTTCGTCACGCGATGTATCCTGCCTACAAAGCCAACCGTCAGGAAATCCCCGAAGACCTCCCCAGGCAGATCGAGCGTATCGAACAGATCCTCCGCGCCATGCGAATCCCCATCCTCCGCCTCAATGGCTACGAAGCCGATGACCTCATAGGCACACTCTCCTCTCTCGCCGGCAAGCATGGGCTTCAAACGGTTATTTGTTCCAAAGATAAGGATTTGGAGCAGTTAATCAGTTCCGAGGTTTCCATGATGAACCTCCAGACCGGCGAAATAACCGATAGCGATGGGTTGGAGAAAAAAAAGGGCATTCGGCCCCATCAGGTCGTCGATGTTCTCGCCCTAGCCGGCGATACCTCCGATAATATCCCCGGCGTCCCCGATGTGGGGCCCAAAACCGCCTTGCAGTGGATTCAGGCCTATCAAACCCTCGACAACCTTATTGCGCATGCCGACCAGATCAAAGGCAAACGGGGCGACAATCTCCGTGCCTCCCTCGATCAGCTCGATCTGACCCGAAAACTGGTCACCATCGATTGCCGGGTGCCCCTGACGGTGGACTGGAACCAGTTGCAGATTCAGCCGTTCGACACGCAAGCCATCGGCGGAATATTGGAAGAACTGGGCGTCCGTAAATTGCTCCCCCAGAATCAAGATACTCCCGATGCCATGCCCGAACCGCCCGGTCTGTTCTCCTCCCCACAACCCCGCGATCCCCAAACGCCGCTCCCGGCGGCCCCGAAACATCAGATCTATCATCTGGTGGATACCCCCGAATCGCTCGCGCAATTTTATCAGGAACTTTCCAGGCAGTCGTTTTTCGCCATCGATACCGAAACCACTTCCGTTCACCCTGTCTGGGCGGAACTGGTGGGTTTGAGCTTTTCCTGGCAATCCGGAACAGGATACTATCTGCCTCTCAAGGCCCCGCTGGGCCAGAAATGCCTCGATCGCCAAACCGTCCTGAACCTCCTGCGCCCGATTTTAACCAGCCCCGACATCCGAAAAACAGGCCAGAACATCAAGTACGACGCCATTGTTCTCAAACGGGCGGGCATCGACCTGCGGGGCATCGCCTTTGACACCATGGTCGCTTCCTATGTCCTCGACAGCGCCCGAAATCAGCATAATCTCGACAGCCTCGCCCGGGATTTTCTCGGACACGAAACCATCAAGCTCCACGATTTGATCGGGAAAGGCAAGCAGCAGAAAACCTTTGATTGGGTCGATACCCGGCTGGCCGCCGACTATTCCGCCGAAGATGCCGACATCACCTGGCGGCTCACCGAACTCTTTCAAAGCCGCTTGTCCGACCCGGATCTCCGCCGGTTGTACGAACAGGTCGAACTGCCCCTGGTCGAAGTCCTCGGCCGGATGGAATACAACGGCGTCGCCATAGATGTCCCCGTTTTGAACAAACTCGGCAACACCATGAGCGCCCGTCTGGAAGAGCTCAACGAAGAAATTCAGAAAGAAGCCGGACGCCGCTTCAATGTCGATTCCCCCAAACAGCTCGCCCAGGTCCTGTTCGAACACATCGGCTTGAATCCCGTCAAAAAAACAAAAACCGGAACCTCCACCGATCAGGAAGTCCTCGAAGCCCTCCGCTGGCAGCATCCCGTCCCCGCCCTCATGCTCGAATACCGCCAGCTCAGCAAGCTGAAAAACACCTATGTCGATACCCTCCCGCAGATGATTTGTCCCTCCACCGGACGGATTCACGCCTCCTTCAACCAGACCGTCACCGCCACGGGACGCCTCAGCAGCAGCGATCCCAACCTCCAGAATATCCCTATCCGAAGCAGTCTCGGTCAGGAAATCCGACGCGCCTTTGTCGCCGGCGGTAAAAATCGCGTCCTCATCGCCGCCGATTATTCCCAGATCGAGCTGCGCATTTTGGCCCACCTCAGCCAGGATCCCGGCTTGCGCCAGGCCTTCGAAGCCGGACAGGATATTCACCGCTTTGTCGCCTCCCAGGTCTATAATATCCCCATCGATCAGGTGGATCCGAAGCAGAGAAGCAGCGCCAAAGCCGTCAACTTCGGCATCATCTATGGCCAAACCGCCTATGGTCTCAGCCGCGCCATCGGCATCCCCGTCGATCAGGCCCAGCGGTTCATCGACGGCTATTTCCTCCGCTACCCCAGTATTCAGAAATTCATCGATTCGGTGATTGCCCAGGCCGCTGAAAAAGGCTACGTCTCAACCCTCCTCGGCCGACGAAGAGCCGTCCCGGAAATTCGAAGCCAGAACAAAACCGTCCGGAAACTCGCCGAACGAATGGCCGTAAACACCGTCGTCCAGGGCTCCGCCGCTGACCTCATCAAAGTCGCCATGATTCGACTCCATCGGAGAATCGACCGGGAATCCCTGCCTCTGAGCATGATTCTGCAGGTCCATGATGAGCTGGTGTTTGAAGCCGACCTTTCCCATGCCCAGCTCGCCGCCGAGATCGTCCGCGACGAAATGCAATCCGCCATCCCCATGAATATCGCCATCATCGCCGAGACGGGAATCAACTATAACTGGCTGGAATGTAAATAGTTATAACTATTTGTGCGGACTCCGGGAAATTTCCGTTTACTTCGCTCCCCGCTTCGATTATATCTGCTCGGCCTTGATTCCGCGTTTTTTTAAAAAAACCTTGCAAAAAAATGGATCGTAAGCCTATAATTGGCATTTGCGGTGGAATTTCCGCTGGTAAATCCACGTTGGCCCGGCAATTCGGTAAGCTGGGCTGTGCGGTCTTTCAGGCCGACCAGTTCAGCCACGAAGTCCTGATGCTTCCCGAAGTGATCCAGACTTTGACCCGCTGGTGGGGCAAAGAAATTCTCGATGCGGACGGGCAGGTGGATCGGAAAAAGGTCGGGCAAATCGTTTTCGACAACGAAAATGAG
>CAZOTP010000034.1:0-17572 GCA_964582655.1 uncultured Pirellulales bacterium
AGCGATAAAAAAGGGATGATCCGGCAATTCCAGAATCTGCATAATCGGATGTCCCGGCGCCTTGCCCGAAAACACCAGACCGCTTTCCGTGAGTTTCTCGATATATACCGGATTCACTTCCAGCCGGTGCCGAAACCGCATCCGTACCGTTTTTTCTCTCCCGAACATCTCCCATGCCATCGTCCCCGGGGTCAATTCCACATCCTTGCCCCCCAGCCGCATGTTTCCACCCAGCCCCTCGATCTTTTTCTGCTCCGGCAGAATATCGATGACCGGCTCCCGACAGTCCGGATCCAGTTCCGTGCTGTTCGCCTGCGGAATCCCGCAGAGGCTTCGGGCATATTCCAGCACCGCCATCTGGAATCCCAGGCAAATCCCCAGAAATGGCAGCGAATGTTCTCTTGCATAACGAATGCAGATTATTTTTCCTTCTGTTCCGCGAACTCCAAATCCTCCCGGAACGATAATCCCATGCAGCCCCTTGAGGTGCTCCTCCACATTCGACTCCGTCACCTGGGTTGTATCGATCCATTCAATCTTCACATGGCACCCCAGATGCGTCCCGCTGTGTTCCAGGGCATGGATGATGCTCGCGTAGCTGTCCCGCAGCGAAGTGTATTTCCCCGTGATCCCGATGCGAACCTCGTTCCCAAGATTCTCCAGCCGATCCACGTAATCGCACCATTCCAGCCACGCATGGCGTTCTTTCATCAGATCGATTCGCTGTTCCAGCTTCAGCATTCGAATCACTTCAAAATCAAAGCCTGCCTCCCGAAGCATGTGCGGAATCACATAAATGCTTTCGCAGTCATGCATGCTGAACACCCGTTCCACGGGCACGTTCGTGTATTGCGCGATTTTTTGCCGGACCTTCTCCGTCACCGGATTCGATGCCCGGCACGCAATGATATGAGGCTGCACCCCAAGCTCCATCAGCGCCTTGATCCCAAGCTGCGCCGCTTTGGATTTCTGCTCCCCCAGCGTCTTGGGCTCCAGTACATACGTCAGCGCCACAAAACACACCGAGTTCGGCCCCTCCTCGTATGCCAGCTCCCGCATCGCTTCGATAAAATACGCATTCTCCACATCCCCCACCGTCCCTCCGATTTCCACAAATACGATATCCGCTCCGCTCGAAACCGCCAGTTCCCGCAGTTTCAGCTTCACTTCGCCCGTAACATGCGGAATCATCTGCACATCCCGCCCCAGATAGTCCCCATGCCTCTCCTTGCTCAACACCTCCGTAAAAATCTGTCCGCTTGTCGAAAAAATCAACCGGCTCAAATCCTGGTCCAGCATCCGTTCATAGGTCCCCAGGTCCATATCGCATTCCATCCCGTCGTCCAGCACAAACACCTCCCCATGCCGAAACGGATTCAGCGTTCCGGAATCGACATTCAAATATCCCTCCAGCTTAATCGGCGCTACCTTAAGCCCTTTGTCCTGCATCAGTTTGGCCATGCTCGAGGAAAATATCCCCTTCCCCAGCCCGCTCATCACCGTCCCGATCACCACCACATACCGGCAACGCCCCCGAATATACCCCGCCGGCATCGGCGTATAAAACTCCGTGTTATCTGATATTCCGCTTACGTTTCGCAACAAATCTTCGCTGCTCAAGTGGCTCCGTCCTTATCTATTGGCATTTTCCTGGGTAATTTGTTTTCATGGATTGTTGATATCGTTTCACAAATTCCGCGTACTGCTCCGGGGTATCGATTCCCACGGCCGGATGCTCCACCTCACCTACCGCTATCGTCATGCCATTCTCCAGCGCACGCAGCTGTTCCAGCTTCTCCGCCAGTTCCAGGGGCGTAGGCGAAAGCCGACTCAGCTTCAAGAGAGACTCCTTCCGATAGGCATAAATGCCAAGATGCTTCCTGCGTATCGGTTGAGAGACTCCGCCATCGCCCCGATAATACGGGATCGGATACCGGGAAAAATACAGCGCCCGCCCCGCCTGGCTGCATACCACCTTCACCACATTGGGATTGTCAACCTCCTCCGCCTCCCGGATCGGCGAACAAAGCGTCGCCATCTCAGCGCATGTATCTCTTCGCAGCAATTCCACCAGAACATCAATATTCTCCGGCTCAATTTCCGGTTCATCCCCCTGTACATTAACAAGAATGTCCGTCTCAAGATTCCCCGCCGCTTCCGCAATCCGATCCGTTCCGCTGGGATGTTCCAGCCTGGTCATCCGCCATTCCGCCGAAAATCCATCGCACGCCCTGCCGATCCGTTCATCATCCGTAGCAATCAATACCCGATTCAGACTCTTCGACAGACAAACCCGTTCATAAACATGCTGAATCAAAAATTTTCCCGTCTCACGGGCCAGCAGCTTCCCCGGAAATCGGGAAGAGCCATAACGGGCCGGAATTACGGCAATTACAGACACGAATCGACCTTTATGCAGAGGTTATACATTTATTCTGTTCCATAACCAACTGCGGGGCGATCATACCGTAACATCCACACCTCTGTCAAAGTCTTTTTGACATACATTTTCTGTTAAACAGTTCAATCTGTAACGTCTGGGGAAAATAGGTAAAGATATGTATTCCAAAGACAACAATTGTAGTTTTCCGCATGCCCCCCTATGACTGCCATAACCCAATATGTATTAAATAGATACGTCTTATTGTGGAGTTCCACGTGTTGTAAACAGGCAACGCGAATTCAAGTTACTTTTTCACAATTTACCGTCCTGATCCTTTATGAATTTCATAGTTCTTGCCATACCAAATGGTTATGAAAGACATTCTTTTTCATTTTTTTTTCTCTCCTCTGGCATTCAATTTGCGAATTATTCTGTTGCGGCACGGTTAAAACGGTATCTGAAACAGCAAAGATTATGACCCATTCGCTCAAGGAAATGCAGGAAAAACGGACTCATCGTCGGCTGGAATTGCGCTTGCCTCTGGATTTCTATCGTACGGAAGCGGGTCGTTGCGCCGCCCTTCATTCCACGACAGTCAATGTCAGCACCGGAGGCGTGTATTTTGAAACCACCGCGGAAGATCTCAAACCCGGTGATGAATTAGCCCTCGAATTTGGCGTCCCTTCTACCGAAAGCCATTTTCCTCCGGAAGGAAAAATCGCTACCACCTCCAAAGTGGTTCGTATCTCGGAAATCAGAAAAAAAAGAACCGCAGGCGGAGTCGATTTCACCTGCTTCGGAATCGCCGCCCAATTCCAGAAACCCCTCAAGTTGACCTTTTAACGATCTCCCTTCATATTTCAATCAATTTTGAAAAATCCACTTATTTCCTGTTCACACTGTATCCATCGAGACTTGCCTGGCATCCTCATCCCAGCTTCTACAGCGTTACCATAATGTTCTTTACCCCAAAATCTTGTACCGCCACAATCCCAACCATTGCCTCATGTAGTACAATCCCTCTTTCAGCCCCAGCTTGCTGAATTCATACAACCGCTTCACGTACACACGAACAGCAATCCCCTCCCCCGCAAGCCTTCGAACCGTTTCCTCCGTGCCATCCCCGCTATTGACATCCACAATCAAAATCTAATACGCATATGTCGCCCCCTTCCTTGCCTCCGTAATCCACCGCACCAGGGGCTCGATGTTTTCCCCCTCTTGATACGTCGGCACAACAATGCTAACCTTCTGCGGCTTCATCACTTACTTGCCTGCATCCATCACCAGCAAACCCTCCAGAATCTTCCGGCTCACACCAAACACCGTTCCATGACGAATCCCCTGTGGAACCTCCAGTTCCGCCGATACATCCTCCCATGTTTCCAAATCCTTCGACCGAATCACCCCGTATTTACCCTCTTTGTATTTATCAAAATATACATACCAGTATGGCGTAAGTTCAATCGCCGCAGGACCTTCCGCCCAATAGTCCCCGGTAATCGGCGCGGACGGTTTGCCATAAGGCCCCCCAGCAAATTCGCTATACGCAACTCGTATATTCTTCTGTATCGGGAAAGGCGTAAACGTTTCATCCTTCAAAAACATCGCGTACCGTCCCTTCTTCACTTTCACAATCGTGGAATCAATTACGTTAAATCCCTGATCGTAAAATAGTTCCGTCGGCGTAAACCATTCAAAATCCTTCGTCCTCGCTCCGTAAATCCGATGATTCATTTCCTTCTGCCCATCGGTTTGGGGAAATCTGCCGGGAATAGTCGTTGCCCAGAAAATCATGTAGTCATCCTGAACGTCGTCGTAAAACACCTCCGGCGCCCAGCAGTTTTTCGCATCCGGTTCGTGTCTCATCACTGGAATATATCTCTGTGTAGACCAATGAATTAAGTCTTTTGAAGAAGCGTAGCCAATCCCTCTTTCTTTCCAGCTTACCGTCCAGACCATGTGAAACGTACCGTCGGGTCCTTGGCAAATGCACGGATCCCGCATGAGCTTATCTCTTCCGGCGGTTGGAGTCAGAACGCTTTTCCCGCCATTCAGCGCCTTCCATTTGAGTCCATCTTCACTGTAGGCCAGATGCAGCCCGTCTTCCCCATTTCCGGTAAAGTACGAAAATATTAGCACATCCGGTTTTTTCTGCTCTATCTTCTGGTTCGTACTGCAGGCGGACCCTCCCAGGCTCGCTGACAGAATCGCCAGCCATGGAAAGACTTGTTTCATGGCGTTAATCCTCCATTTAATTACTGATGCTGCCGTGGTTTATGCGAATGACAGCGATGTCTGGACTTCTTCGATTGCCCCGAACCCGAAGTGGTGGAGGATTGAGGAGCAGGTTGCGGAGTCGGCTCGGGCAGAACTGCCGGGGTATGAAGAGAAAGCTGGTAATAATCTTCCAGCAGCATCGCCAGCAGCTCATATTCATCCGTATCTTGCGCGAGATTTTCCGCCAGGGGCAAAAACCGTTTCATCCGTTCAACCTGCACTTGGTCCAGATTGCGCAGCCGGGCTTCCAACAGCGCCGTGATCCGCTGCGCAACGATTTTTTGCACATCTTCATCGGTAGGCAGATCGCGCTTTGTCAGGCTGATTTTGTATTGTTTGGCTATTTTTTCCAGCTTTAATTCTTCGATCACATCGACCAGCGTTAGCGCAATGCCGGCGGCTCCGGCGCGGCCGGTGCGGCCGGCGCGATGGATGTAGGACTCCGTATCGTCCGGCGGTTCATACTGAAAGACGTGCGAGAGCTCGGGAATATCGATTCCCCGCGCGGCAACGTCGGTTGCCACAAGAAAGCGGAGTTTTCCGCTTCGCACGCGATCGAGCACTCGTTGTCTGGCTTTTTGGTCAAGGTCGGAGCTTAACTCATCTACATCGAGACCAAAGCGTTTGAGCACCGTGTTGACGTAATGAACTTTGGTTTTCGTGTTGCAGAAAATCAAGGCCGCGGGCGGATTTTCGACTTCAAGAATGCGAGCCAGACAGCGATCCTTGTCCATCGGCGGAACGACGTAATAGGCGTGTTCGGTTTCGGCGACGTGAACGTGATCGCGGCTGAGGCTGAGCATATCGGGTTTATGGAGAAATCGCCCGGCCATCTGCATCACGAAGGAGGGAAACGTGGCGGAGAACAGATAGCCGTTGATCTGCTTTCGCGGCAGAAATTTTTGAATCTGCTGGATATCCGGGAAAAAACCCATCGAAAGCATGCGGTCGGCTTCATCGAAGATGAGAATCTGCATATGATCCAGTCGCAGATTTTTCTGCATAAGGTGATCCAGAATGCGGCCCGGCGTGCCGATAACAAGCTGAGCGCCCTGCTGGAGAAGCTCAATCTGAGGACGGTATTTGACACCGCCAAAGACGGCCGCCGTACGTATTCCGGATTGCCTCAGAAGCTGCTCCGCTTCGGAGGAAACCTGTACGGCAAGCTCCCGTGTGGGGACCAGGATCAAAACCTGGCAGTGTTTCTGATCGGAATCAATACGTTCGAGGAGGGGTAGAATGAAAGCGCCGGTTTTCCCGCTGCCGGTTCGAGACTGGACCATCAGATCGCGTTTGGCAAGGACATAGGGGATGGCTTTGGCCTGCACGGGCATGAGGTTTTGCCAGCCGACCTGCTCCATGGCCTGCCGCAGAGAACCGGGCAATTGATCCAGTGTAATTTCCGGAAGGGGATTATCCGGTTCGACGATGGTTTCGAGAGATTTTACAGGTTCAGAGGGATTCGCACGTTCTGTTTTCATGTCATTATTTTTCCATTTTGACGGGGATTTCCAGGTCCGCATAGAGGATTTGTTCGGCAAAGGGCGGATTGGGGCGTGCCAGAATGCGGCCTGTCCGGTCGATGATGCGGCTCATGCCATAGCCGTGCCAGTTGACTTTCTGATCGGCAGGGATTGTCCAGTTTGCACCGATGATATTCATATTGTTTTGTTTTGCAATCGCGGGGAGTTTTTCTTCGAACCAGGGACTGTCCTGAGAGTCCACCCATGCGATGGAATACAAGAGATGGTCCACGCCGAGTTTTTGAAGATTGGGAGGCTCGAAATTGATGTCAAAGCAGATCAGCAAGCCCATCCTGCCCAGGGGCGTATCGATTACGGTAAGGTCCCGGTCCCCTTTGGATGCCCAGCCTCGTTCAGCAAAGGGCCAGGGATTCAGTTTTCGATAATGCAGCAGGATCTTGCCGTCCGGGCCGGCAAGGACCAGTGTGTTGTAATACTGTTTGGTTTTCGGATCGATTTCGAGAAAGGGAATCGTCAGATAGATTTTCAGTTCTTTGGCCAACTGGCAAAACTGGTTCGTGGAAGGTCCCGGCACGGTTTCGGCGAGCAGCTCCGGGGATTGTCCCTTAAGACCCTGTGTAATGGGCTGCGAGTCAACCTGCCATGTCAGATCGAGAGCGGTGTTCATATAGCCCGTAATCGCGGTTTCCGGAAGCACAACTACCACCGCGCCTTCTTTGGCCGCCTGCCGAACAAGGTCCGCCAGGTGAGTTCTGTTTTTTTCGGGATTTCCCATCTCCGAAACCGCCTGAATCGCGGCGACTTTAAAGGAACCAGGCTTTACGGCGGCAGTCTGCGCTTCGGCAGGTTCGGATTGCTTTTGGGATTTTTCCAATGGAGACGCGGAATCCGCCGCATGCGCCGCCGAAGCGGGCAGGGTCAGCGCCGCGGCCAATACAAAATAACAAAATCGATTCCATATCATAAGAAGCATCCCTTTAGGATTTTAAATATTCGAGCGTATCCTCAATGCGCTGAATGGTTTTCTGTTTTCCCAAAAGCATGAGGCTATCGCCTATGGGGGGACTGACGGTAGTGCCGGTGATGGCAACACGAATGGGCTGAGCGACTTTTCCCATGCCTACCTGATGAGCGGTGCAAAGGTCTTCGATTGCCTTGTGGAGAGATTCTTCGGACCAGATTGGCAGCGATGCCAGAACATCGCGCGTCAGTTTCAGGAGATGATCGGCGCCGTCTTTTTTAAGGACTTTCTGAACGGCGGCGGGATCGAAGGTGACTTTGTCCACGACGAGGAACAGGGCTTTTTGGGCGATGTCTTCGAGGGTTCTTGCACCCTGGCTGACCTTGAGGAGATGGGCCAGCACCGAATCGTCCAGTGCCGCGGCAGGGTGATGATTGATCGAGAGATAGTCTTTGAAGTATGCCAGCAGTTTTTCCGGAGCAACCATCCGCATATGTTCCGTATTGAACGCGACCAATTTCTTGCGGTCGAAGAGACTGTTGGTTTTGCACAGCCGGTTCAGATCGAATGCCTCGATCAGTTCCTGGAGGGGCATGATTTCGCGGTTGTCGCCGGGATTCCAGCCCAGCAGCGCAATAAAATTGACGAGGGTTTCGGGAATATAACCGCTCTGGCGAAAATCAACGACGTTAATTTCGGGCAGATGGATGCCCATTTTCCCGGCGATGGCGGAAACCACCGACCCATCCAGTTCGCTGGATTTGGCCAGAAAGCTATCCAGCTCCTGGCGGGAGATGTTTCCGGCTTTTGCCAGAAGATCGAGGTCGGCGTTAGGCGTTTTCTGGATGGCGTCCCGGAGGACTTTGCCCCGCTCGCGTTTGGAGAGTTTCCCACCCCCTTCGCTGACGGTGACGGACATGTGGGCGTAGGTCGGTGTGCGAAACCCAAGAGCCCGCTGCAACGCGAGGTGGCCGGGGGTATTCATGAGGTGTTCCTGGCCCCGAAGGATATGGGTCACACCCATGAGTTCATCATCGACGACACAGGCGAAGTGATACGTGGGGAAGCCATCGCTTTTGATGATGATGAAATCGCCGATTTCGCCGGGGGCGAAGGTGACTTCGCCTCGGACAATGTCCTGTACCAGAATGGGTTCGCTTTCGGGAACGACAAACCGAATCGTGACAGGCCTGCCCTGCGCGCGGGCGGCGGCAACAGCTCGGTCATCCGGAAAAACTGCGGGCCGGGGGTAGACGAAGGCTTTCTTTTCCGCGGTTGCCTTTTCCCGCAAGACTTCCAGCTCTTCGGGGGTGTCAAAACAATAGTAGGCATGACCCGAATCCAGGAGTTTTTTAGCGTACTGGTTGTAGATGTCGAGCCGCTGGGATTGGAGGTAAGGGCCGGCGGGGCCGCCGACTTCGGGGCCTTCATCCCACTGGATTCCCAGCCAGCGGAGGTCATCCATCACCTGCTGCATGGCGGTGGGGGTATTCCGTTTCTGGTCGGTGTCCTCAATGCGGAGGATCATCTTGCCGCCGGTGTTGCGGGCAAGCAGCCAGCAGAACAAGGCCGTCCGTGCCCCGCCTATGTGCAAATACCCCGTGGGCGAAGGGGCAAACCGCGTTACAATCATTCTCTATAACTCCTTAGGAATAAAATAGTAAGATAAGGTACCCCGCGGCAGATGGGATGTCAATTGAAAACCACTCCTTCATTCATTGTATCATAATAAGCAACCGGAAAATCAATGAGACTTCATCCCAGGTTCGTTATTCGAGATATTCCATGACGAGGTCGTCGATGAATTTTTTCGCGTACCAGTTGGACTGGTTGGAGAGAATGGAGAAGGCAATCCAGTCGCCCTGGGGGGTCTGGAGGTAGCCGCTCAGCGCCCGGACTCCGAGGACATAGCCGGTTTTGGCGAAGAGCCGGTCCTGGCCTTTGACTTTTTCAAAGCGCCCGGCTTTTTCGAGGGTTCCTTCTTCCGGGGTCGCGAACGTGTTCCGGTAAAGGAGCCAGTCGGGACTGTTGTAGAAACGGGCCAGAATCGCGGTGATAGCCTTGGCGGAAATGCGATTTTCCTTGCTCAAGCCACTGCCGTCATCGATTTTGTACTGGGAAAAACTGATGCCGATTTTCTGGAGGAACTGCTCCATTGCTTTGCGACCATTTTCCCAGGACCCTTGCGAGGCGATTCCGTGGGGATTTTCCAGACGGGCTCCGAGAGTCTTTATGAGGCATTCCGCAGCGAGATTGAGACTTCGGGTGTTGCAGCGGCGAAGTACTTTTTCGATAGGTGTTTGATGTCGCGCCAGCTCCACCCAGTGGGGGGGAAATTGGCCCTCAGGGCTGCGAACCGCTCGAAGAATGAGTTTGCCCCGGATGGGAATCCCATTGTTGGCAAGGTACTCGGCCAGGACAAAGCCCATATATGCGCTGGGGCGATCGACGGTGACATTGATCAGCGATTCCACGCCGCATTTACCCCGAAGGGTAATTTGGTTTGCGCCAAACGGTCGCAGGGCCCCTACCTGGGATTGTTTCGAGGCCCCCCCGGTGCATTGGTTGGTAATGGTAACATAACGGGTGTCGGGCATCAGGGAATAGGAAGCCAGTTTGCCGCTGCCGGCGGGGCTAACAGTAATATCCAGACAGTTGTCATTAAAATTGACCGCGGAAATCTGGGCGGCATACCATTTGTCGGCTTGGTCGGCAGGCCAGTTGGGATGGAAGCGAACATCGTCAAAGAATGTATCATCGACGATCAGATCCCCGGAGATTTCCGTCATGGTAAGGGTTTTGAGCCGGAAGACGATTTCTTCGAAGAATGAAAAGATCGTTTTCCCCTCCTGCTGTGCAACGACGGGATCACCCAGCAGAGGGTCCCCAAATCCGACAATAACCAGATCATTGCCGAGCAGTCCAGCCACGGTATCAAAAGTGAACTCTTTGCCGAACCGGTCCAGAGCGGCAGCCGTGGTGACAATTTTCATGTTGCTGGCAGGAATCAAGGGGATATCCCCATTGTGACTCAGGATTACGCGATTTTGCGTAAGATTGTAGAAATGGATGGAGAACTGGGTGGATTTCAGTTCTTTATTCTTGAGCTGGGAGAAAGCCGGCTGAGGAGCCGTGGACACTTTGGAACGCGCCAGAGCCGGCAGGCCCGGGATTCCATAACTTATTATAATACAGGAAATTAACGTTCGTAAAATGAATCCGTTCATTCGTTGGCTCAGCCTCATGCTACATCCCGTATCCGCATACAGGTGGTTCAAGTTGTCATAAAGCTATGTTGATACAGGATGATAAGGATAAATTCAAGAGCGTGTTGGCAGGTTTTTTTCGGGAATAAATCCAAGAAAAAAGATTGACCAACTTCTCGCGGAAGATATAATTCAGGGTTTGTAGTTTTGGCTAAAATAATGTAACATACTGTAATTTGGAGACTTGGAAATCATGGGTCAGCGACGGGATCGACTGGATAAGCGTCTGAATCGTCAAAAAGTCACACGGCAGGGAAATTCCATCAAAAAAGAAGCGTCGCGGAACCGTATTGATTCCTGCAACCTCGAACTTTTGAAAAAAGGCGAATTTCCCTATACCCCCGGCTTGATGAGCTGGCTGAGCGTCAAGCTGAACAAGAAAGCTTCACAAATCCAGCCGGCGGATGTGAAAGCATTTTTGAAAGCGTCCAAATAAAGCATATTTTTATACGGATCGCTTTTAAACGCCCGACAGATAATTTCACCCTCACGGATAAATGAGGGTTTTTTATGCGCTTCGAACGAGAAATTCAGGGCGTTTAAGGCAAATGATCGATGGTTTGCCGGATTCGATAACTGGTATTGGATTTTTCAGGGATTTCGGCGGAAATAGAGGATCGGCTTTTGGAATTCACGACGCGGATATACGCCTGATACTGCCGCACAGATCGCAACAGAATGCCCCGGGAGAAATCGATTTGGGCTTGCCCCTCCCCCGTGAGGGTGAGTATCTGGAACGCAGGTTTGGCCGGACCAGGCGGAGCATCACGAACCATTTTGGAAACCGACTGTTTCTCAGATTCCAGAATTGGACTGGTGAGAGTAAAATGGATGTTCGCGATGGAGTTTCCTGAATGAGAAGTGATGGATTCCATGGTGCAGGTTTTCAGGACGGGTATAGCGGCCGCCTTTGGGGTTTCCAGCCAGAGGATGGAGTCCCATGTGGAATCGGCTTTGAGGGGATCTGGATGATTTTGAAGGATTCCCGGATCGATATACTCGCAGAGGCTATTTCGGGAAAGCAGAAGAGATAACTGATCAGGACCGATCATGCCGGCGGGCTGTCTTTGCGACAACTGGTTTAGCTTCGGATCCTGAATATCGAGCCGGATTTGGTTGTTTTTAATGTCCAGATGTGCAAGAAAGGCGGAGCCGGCCAGCCCTTCGAAGGTCTTTTCATATTGTGCCTGGAGCTTTTTTTGTTTGGAATTGGCGTCGGGCAGGTTTTGACCGGTCTGGGGAGAAGAATGAACGGAACTATCATATTGGCAAAAAATACCGAGGCTTTTCAGGGATGCCGTGAGTTTTTCAATGGTAACTTTCAGCGTCGCAGATTGCTCCGGATCCACGGAAAGAACCTCGCATCGAAGGAGCATTCGGGATTTCTGAAAATCGGCCTGAACGCCCGCGATGGGAATTTGAAAATCGCTTTCTAGGGAAATCAAACGATGAAACACAAAGCCGGGCGTCCAGACCGACGATCTCTGTCCATTTTGAGGGAGATCGGCATGCCGTTGGCAGCCGAAGGAAAGCCCTATAAACAGGCAAAAGGACAAAAATCCTATCACCCGACGAAACATGCTCAGCAGCATATCCATGTTCTCTATTCGTTTTTGAAACGGGGAAAACTCGCTCAACTACGCCATACAATGTTCCATTCCGGCCAATGGCAAGTTCGTTCCTGCGTTTCGGCCGATTTCCATTAAAGTTGATTTTATCTGGTTTGAAACTGGTTTACCAATAGATATTCCAGGCCTGTATAACCAGCGAGATGGAAAATACCGGATGCGGGGCATCGGCATGTCCAGTGAAAAAAGGGGATATAGGTTTTGATTGCCTGATTTTCCAGCTACCCGACTGTGCAAGAATGGGGCTATAGAAACCATATAAAAGGATTTTGACGATTTTAATGATCCGGCTGGTTTTCCCTTGATTACGGGCTTTATGTTTTATTACAATTAGATAAGCTTCCTTATGGAACAAAGAAGAAGAAAAGACTGAAACCTCCTTGCCCGACCCTGCCTGTATTGTACGTTTCATTAGCGGCTTGATGATGTGACGGAAACCAATGAAATGTACACCCTCGCGAAACGGCCTGCCAAAACAAGTTCCTAAAGAGGCTCGACAGAATAAAAAGCGTTTTTTTGCAGGCAAAGCGGTAGATACATGGCCAGGAGGTGGCACATGAAATCATATAGCAAAACACCATCCATCATGATGGAGGACAGGGCGGGAAGGTCGCCAGGGAACCATTCTGATTATCCCTCTTCCAAGGGGAAAAGCCGCCGAATGAAGCTTTTGGAACGCCAGGGGTGTTTTCAAACGGATTCCCGGTCTGTCCAGATTCATCGGTCTGTTACCGTAAGCGATTTCATCGGAGCTTATACGCTGGTTCACGACTGCTTTGTGGAAAAGAAATATATTGCCTCTCAATCCAGCGGCATTCGCATGCGAGTCTATGAGGCGATGCCTGACACGGCAACCTTTGTGGCAAAAGCCGGAAACGAAGTTGTCGGAGTCATCAGCGTTATCATGGATTCCCCAGACCTTTTACTGCCTTCCGATCGTGCGTTTCATGAAGAAATCCAACCGGTTCGTCGAACCAGCAGGAAGCTTTGCGAAATCAGTAACTGGGCAATTTCGCCGGCCTATCGGCGAACGTCGATTCTGACCGATTTATTCCGCTGCTTTATGGCCCATTTGTTTGCAATGAACTGCCAGGACGCCGTAGCGGCGATTAGTCCGTCACATAAAGCCTTTTTTGCCCTCATGGGATTCGATGAGGTTCTCGGATCGGAACGAAGCTATTCCGAGACGACGAACGATCCAGTCCTCCTTGTACGATTATCCATGAACAGCCTATTTGATCGTTTTTCTCGGATTTCAACGGATGACTCCGGTGATCTTGCTGCCTTGAAAACCTATTATGTGGACAGCAATCCCTATTCTTGCCAGGTGGAAGCCTGGGACCGGTCCGCCCAGAAAGCGTTTTCAGATCCGGTTTTCCTTCGACAGTTGTTTGTCGAACACAGCAATTTGCTGGCAGATTGCACGAACAGTGCTCTGGAGGCAATACGCCGCCGCTGGGGTGACAATTTATTCCTGGATGTGCTGGGACACAACGTAATCTACGATTCTTTTTATCTGGGATTGTTTTTATAGCCGAAAAGAAACCTGGAGTATGCACTCCCCGCGCTGCATGGAGTTGGAGAAATGAGTAACAAAACAGGTACTACCGAAATGATGACCGTCGATACCGTTTGCCGATCCAACCGGGACTCGGAAGCGTATGCCGGTAAGAGCCGACGGATGAAGTTATACGAACGGATTGGATTTTTCCAACCGCTGCCGGATTATGTAACCATCAGCCGGGCGAGTTCGGCCACTGAGCTGTTGGAAGCGTATCGTCTGGTGTATGCCTTGTTTTTGCAGGAGGGTTATATCTCTAAAAATAAAATGGGCGTTCGGATGAGAGTATTCGAGGCGATGCCCGAAACGGCGACGTTTGTCGCGAAGGTGGATGGGGAAATCGTGGGGGTGACCAGCATTGTGATCGATTCGCCTCTGGTCGGGCTGCCGGGTGAAAAAGCGTTTAAAAATGAAATTGGCGCCCTCCGGCGAAATAACCGGTTATTCTGCGAGGGGACAAATTGGGTTATCCTTCCGGACTATCGACAGACGAATATCATGAGCAATCTGATGCGATGCTGTTATGCCTATGCGGTATCCAAACACTGCCAGGATATGTTTGCCGTGGTCAGTCCCAAACATGACGCCTATTATGAATTGATCCGCTTTCAACGGGTTGGATCGGTTCGGAATTCGTCACCCGACATCATCGATCCAGTAGTTCTGGAACGGAATAATCTGGATAATTTCTACGATCGTTTGACCAATCTGGAACTGGAGAACGACAGCGACGACGCGGTGTTGCGGGACTTTTATCTGGTTAACAATCCGTACCATGACGTCATGGAGGAATGGACTGTCCAGGCGGAGACGAATTTTTATAATCCGGATTTTCTTCGTGAGTTATTCGTGGATGCCACACATTTTCTGGATCACTGCAATCCTAGGGATCTGGCACTTATCCAAAAACGATGGGGAAACCCCCTCTATCTCGATGTGCGCGGACATCAGTTAATCTGTAACGAATTTGCCATCTCGGCATGAACGGTGTTTTGTTGTTACTCTGCCCGATCAGCCTCGATTGATTCTTCTGCGAGCATAGCTTCCCAGACTTGCCAGCGTCAATAAAAACGCCATCATAGTTCCCGGTTCTGGCATCACAGGAGGTTGGGGAGGATTGTCGTCGAAGGGAGTAAACGAAGTTCCATAGTGAAAATACACCTTCGAAATACTTTCAATCGAAAAATCCCCGGGAAGTCCCTCAAACATAAAAATTACGCTATTTCGTATCACAGCGTTTCCTGCCACGCCGCCGTTTCCAGTTGATGAGCTATCGCCGTCACTAACGATTCCAAACTGCATCCCATCGGGACTTTCCGGACCTGCCAGGTTCATGGAAGTATTGAAGCGATCCTTGGGACCGATGAGATCATCCAGCCCCACGGAGCTGATACAATACTCAGACGGGAGCGTGGGAACTTCCGTTGCATAGGCCCACTCGCCGCTGATATCGCCGCCGGGAATGGCAATTGGCGTACTGCCTTTATAAACCACGGAACCAGGCACCAACAGAGCGTTTACAGGATCCATGGCAGGAGAACCGCCAATGTCAAAGAACAGCGCCGTCAGAATTTCTTCGGGCACCATGACATCCGAAGCGGAAGTATTGGTCAAGGTAACCTGGAGCTGACCGCCTGCCAGAGGCTGGAATACCGCCTGCGCAGCCCGCGGATTAGACGCAAATCCAAATGTCGCGACTCCGCCGCTGTAATCCGATGTACCGGCGGCAAAGGTCAGAATACTGTTGGCTGACACAGTATTTTCAACTGCTGGAAATATCGCCGCCATCAGCGCCGCTATGTAAAGCCACTGCCATTTTGCTATACAGCTCATACAGCACCCGCAATTTACAGCCTGCCTGTCTGAATCGCATATCTCGGCATCCCGAAACATAAGCGATAACACTCCCCTTGGCCGGGATGGTTCATCCCGGCCAAAGAGAGGTCAACTCTTTTTACATCAGGTCGGCAGCCTGTGGACCTTTTTCAAGGCCCACAATATTTACAGTCTGATATTCCAGGATTACGCAAAACGCTTGCGGGAATATCCAACCAGACTACTAACGCCCAGGAAGATGCCAATCATCGTGATCGGTTCGGGAACGGGCATAAAGAACCGACCCGTATCTTCACTGCCGGTCCAGCCGTTGGAGAACACAAACGGATCGCCGATGTTCCAGCTCTGCCACATATCGGCAGAATTTCCATCCGGCGCCGTCCACCAGTTTCCAGCATCAACACCCCAAATACCCGCTGTTTGAGTACCTCGGGTGAAGCTGATCAGAACTTCAGTTTGGCCATCAAAATCTGTGGGATTGACGGCGTCACCGGTGAACCGGAAATAATCGACACTGCCGCCGAAGAACAATTCATCATTGTCGCGGTCGAACCAGTTGTCGAATTCATCCGCGTCGGTGCGATCGGCAGGCTGCAGCAGAGCGCTCACCGCGGGGTTCCCCGGGAAGCCGTGCACGACAAATACATCAGCCTGACCGCCCGAAGACCAGATGCGGTATGAGACATTCGGTACAACGCATTCCACGATCTGATCCTGGGCGCCCCAGAACATGCCCACAAGGAATTCATTATTCGTGCCTTCACTCCAGTAGGGAGCTCCGGCCGTAATATCATTGCCTACGGGGGAAGCGTTGGAACCGTCGCCGAAGGTGCTGTCCATCAGCGTGACGTCGCCATGCAGAATCTGCGTGACGCGAAGCAAACCCCAACTGTCTTCGTTAGCGCCGATGGGATTCGGAACAAACGTATCGACGTCATCAAACAGGGCCTGATTGGCGCCGCCCGTATAGGTCAGCAAACCGTACTCGTCCGTATTATACGAAGCGGCGGCATTGCGGAAATAGAATGTTCCGGCGACACCGCCCGAATAGGACGAACCGACCTCATAGTTCAGGGTTTTGATGATGGTTGGGCCAGGCTGCAGACTGACCGCGTTTGCCGTACCGATGACAGCCAGGACCATTCCCATGGCTGCCAACACACATGCTAATTTCAGTTTCATAATGACCTCCTAACACAATAAAAAGAGTTTTTATCTGAAATTCCAAAATTCCAGACTTTCTTCGAAAACACCACATCCAACATTTATACCATAGAGTACCCTCCTGGTAATAACGGCCCGAACGATCCGCGTTCGGACGGAATCCTTTTGGGATCGCTCCGCAGGGAGGCTTTTTTTCGATATGCCCACTCCATTGGCGGAGAACCAGTCTAATCCAAACACTATTTACTTTTCAAATTTTACTTACGCCGCAGGAATGAAATCCTGCATAACGTTCTCTAACGACCACAAGACCCAAATCACATTCTCTGCCTTCGTTTCCGCCAATACCCGGCCAGCGTGCCAAGACCACAGAAAACACCCGCCATAGTTACCGGTTCGGGAACAGGCGGGGGAGCCGGCATGGGAGAGGTTTCGATGGTCAGGCAAAAACCTTTGTTGTAGTAATGGCAGTCGGGATCCAGCGCGATGCCGAAAAGTCCGTCATTGTTGATATACTGCGCAAGAATATCCACCGGAATCGGGATAGAAAGATTTTCCGCCACTCTTTCATTCGGATCGGAGTAGTTCATGAGGAACGTCCCGCCGCTGTTTTGGAACGCATCACCATTGCCCTGGTTATCCCACCCATAACTTACGCCGGGCCACTGTTTTTTCTGCCAGCTGATATTGTTTGGCAAACTGTCAAGCAGCCAGATATGGAGAACATCATCCGGTTCAAACTGCCAGTTGTTGATGTTTGTAACCAACAAGGTAGCGGAGTCGATTTGCTCGGCTTCGGGACCCGTTAGTGCGGGCCCGTTCCATTTCATGCCCCAGGCATAGTAATATTGGTGCGGCAGATTGTTAAGGTCCGATGGATTGGGTTTAAACTCATAGGAGCTGGCCTGCGCCTGGGCGCCCACAAGCAGGACGGCAAGCGAGGCCATTGACCCAATAAAAATCAGTTTTTTTACCCGATGGATTATTTTTATCATAGTTTCGACCGCTC
>CAZOTP010000035.1:0-17407 GCA_964582655.1 uncultured Pirellulales bacterium
CAGCCTCGCCCCAACTACCCCCGCCAGCAGCGCATACACCCCGAAATTCGTGATATGCTCCGGATTCTGGCCCTCCCGCCGGCAAAGACGCCTGGCCAGGTACACCGCCGAAATAAATCCCAGCACCATCATAAATCCGTAGCTCTTCACGCTTATGTTCAGCCACGGTATCACAAACAGCTCAGGCCGCATTCCGTTCTCCTAAATGGTTCCTTCCACGCCTCTTACACTCTCTAACTTTCCCAAATCTTCCAGGAACTGTCAATCCTGTTTTACCCATCCCTAATTCCTTCCGATCTTATCCATCCAATCTGTTTTTCACGCCTTTCGCCCTTGACCGGTCTCCGGATTGCCGATAAAATCAGAAGCCTTGGATGCCAGTGTAGCTCAACGGTAGAGCCCCCGCCTTGTAAGCGGGAGGTTGTGGGTCCGATTCCCACCGCTGGCTTTTGCGTAAGTCTTGCGCAGCAATCTCTCCTTTCCAGCCTCCAAGCTTTCTCGTGAGATACGCCATGACCCAAAATCACCCTTCGGCGTGCTTCCGGCCCGTTCGTCGCCAACCCGCAGCTTCCTGGGTCCTGTCCCCCCCCCGATTATCGGTACAAACACAGATAGGCTGTATCCGCTTTCGCTTTTACCCCGAATTTCACACCCGCCGCTACTGTAAACGACTCCCCTGCTCCATACCGCCGCCAATCCGTCTCCCCAGGCAGCTTCGCATCCAGCGATCCGCTTACGACCTGCATCACCTCCACCGACGACGTCCCGAACTCATATTCACCCGCGGTCAACACACCCACCGTCGCGGCCCCCTCCGCGGTCTGAAACCCGATCGACTTTACCTTTCCTTCGAAATACTCATTCACCTTCAGCATACGGCTCTCCAGTTCCATATCATTTTTATTCCATCCAATAACGCCCCGTCATCCTAATCCATCCTTCGCCGCATGCAACGGATATTTTTTCCTTCGTATCCCAAAATCGAAAAATCGTTCTTTTGCAAGAGCCACGGCATCCTTTCTCTTGCGCTTCCGGGGAAATTCCATATTGATTCTCGGTATAAACGCCGTATAATCATTACCACATGTTTATTTTGTAAGGAACGGATGATGAACAAAAGAACAATGCTTTGGATTTCCGGATTAATGCTCGGATTGGGGATCTTGGGCGGCTGTCGGTCCTCGGCGATGGCACCATCGGGGCAGAACAAAGAGCCTCTCCCTCAGGTTTTCGTAGTGGGCGACAGCATTTCCATGCATTATGGCCCCTACCTGGAACAATTTCTGTCCGGAAAAATGCGCTATGCCCGCAAAACAGCGGAACCGGACAAAGCGACACAATACCGATTTCTCAAATCCGAAAACGGCGGCGATTCGAGCAAAGTTCTTGAATATCTCCGATATAAATTCAGTCTCCCCGAATTTCATCCTGATTATCTTCTTGTAAACTGCGGCCTGCATGATCTGAAAATCGAGAAAGGCCAGTCCGCTCCCCAGGTTTCTCCGGATCAATACGAAAAAAATCTGGATGCTATTTTCTCACTGGCCAAACAGCATAAAACCACCCTGATCTGGCTTCGCACGACTCCCGTCCACGATGAAAAACACAGCCAGCGAGACTCCACGTTCCATCGATACGACCGCGATGTGGAAGCCTACAATGAAATCGCAGACCGTGTCGCACAAACGCATGGCATTCCCTTGATTGATTTGAGCCACTTCACAAAAATTCTCGGTCCGGACGCAACCAGCGACGGCGTCCATTATATCGAATCCGTCCGCCAGCAGCAGGCAGCCTTCATCGCCGGTTTTCTGCTGGCGATGGATCAGAACCGATACATTTTGCAGGATAATTGACCTTATAAAAGAGGTGATTTATGAACCGCATTTCTGCATTTTTGCTGGGTTTGACGCTTCCGATTATCTCCATTGCGTCGGGGTGCACTTCCTATGCCGCCCCTGGTAAAGCCGCGGATATGCGACTTTTTAAAGTCTCTTCCGAGGAAATGCAGGGGAGCGATCCCGACACTCCAATTGACGATCCGGACATTCTGAGCCTGATGCAGCGGAAACCCGCATCCCCCCTTCCCGTTCGGCTGGTGATGGTCCGTCTTCAGGCGCCGGACTATGAATCGTACACCATCCATCGTTCTCCCCGATGGAGCGAATCCGCATCCCAGGATCGATTTTCTGTGATTACAGTTCGCGATGTCGAAACCAAAGAGGACTATGAACGCATTCAAAAATTCCCTCAAATCGCCTATCTCGGCACGCTGAACCGCCTGCTGGCCCAGGGACCCATGCGGGATGAAAAAGACCTGCGGATGGCGGCCGCCTCAATGCAGTCCGACATGATTTTGGTCTATACTGTGGATACCCTATTCCAATCCGAGGATCAGGCGACTCCACTGAGCGTTGTGACCCTGGGGCTCTCCCCGACAGTTGTGGTGCACATGAATACCACCGTATCCGCGGTTCTGATGGATACCCGAACCGGCTATATCTACGGAGCGGCGGAGGCACCCGATTCCCAGAAACAGGCGGCGGCATGGTGGACGAATCAAAATGCCATTGATCAGGCTCGAAGAAGAACCGAACGCAATGCGTTTGTCAAAATGATTGATGAATTTGAAAAAACCTGGGCATCCGTCATTCAAATACGCAAAAAAGATTTGAATCAGTTTTGAAAAAAAGGAAGAGACGCATTCCTCCCGCCGGAAGAACGATTTTCACGGCGCAATGAATACGTCGTTCTGGTCGGGCTGTTCTGTTCCGCGGTATTGCGTTACATTGCGGATGGTAAAAATATCATCGGAGGAGTCGAGATTACGGTCCGTGGAAAACCGAACATGCCCGTCGGGATGCAGAAGATTCTGCCCGCGTCCGTTATGATTGGGGGAATTGCTGCGGAGCAATTGCTTACTGGCTTGGAGATCAATCTCTTCGAGTCGATCGGAATCGAAATGAATAAAAATAGGATTCTGATCGCTGAGCAGCGGTATCGAGGCGTTTTCAGCGGATAGATTCCGGGGCTGTATCATCAGTCGCAAACTGTAATTGACCTGCGTGCGTTCGGCAAAATCCTGCAGGGTTGCCATCATTTCCCGGGGGATCGCAATTCGAATTTGCCCGGCATTTGGATTGCCTGGACATACAAACGCATCGGCGGGCAGATATCCGCCTTTCACCAGGAGATACAGATTTCGCGTGTTCGAGTGATTCTGCTGTCCCTGTTGACCGACCTGCCACCACACGGCACCGGCGGGAATGGGAACATACGGCATCGCCCCATTGGCATCCTGAGCATAGTGCGCCATCGCCACGCCGGCTTGACGCATCTGCGATGCGCAGGCGTTTTGACGTGCGATCTGCCGGGCGTAGCGAGTCGAAGGCAGTGCCGCCAGAAAGATAATCGCCAGACTCGCGGCGACGGCGATCACATCACGCAGATTGGAGATCACCCACCAGCTCCGTCCGCGAGAGGCCCGTTCATCCGATGGATTCTCCAGCAGCACGGGCCGGGTGCGGGATTCCTGATCGTGGATAAAGGAATAAGTCCGTACGGCCAGCCCCGCCGGTGGGGTTTGAACCGCCCACTCCGAAAGCGGGGCAAGACTTTTTCGCAGCGCGGCATCCAGTTGTTGCGCCTGAAGGTCATGTTCCAGTAGTTTCCGCGTATCTTCCCGCTGCCGGTCGGAATCCA
This sequence comes from uncultured Pirellulales bacterium, assembly GCA_964582655.1. GTDB lineage: Bacteria > Planctomycetota > Phycisphaerae > Sedimentisphaerales > SM23-30 > CAZOTP01. The sequence goes on from CAZOTP010000035.1 coordinate 3,703, forward strand.
ACCGCATGTGATAATCCAGAATACGCTGTAATAAATCGTTGGAATTCGGTTTCATTTTTCCGGCCCCTCAATCCGTGTCATGGGATTCATTTTCTTTCTTATACAGCCTGGCAAATACCCCAACAGCCGCATGGAGTCTGGATTTGACCGTTCCCAGCGGGATTTCCAAGGCGTCGGACATTTCCTTGTAGGAAAGCTGCTGATAATACGCCATCAGCAATATCATCCGTAAATGCTCGGGCATCGCCGCAATTACCCGCCGAACCTCCTCCTGCATCTGTTTCTCTTCGAACAGTCGATCCGGCGTCTCCTGATGCTGGAACAAAATATCCATCAGGTCATTCGCCGCCGACTCCTCATCGAACTGGCTGAGGGAAGCTGCCGGACGGCGCGACTGCTTTCGCATAAAATCCCGGGCCCGATTCGCCGCTATGGTGTACAGCCATGGTTTGAACCGCCGGTCCAGATCAAATGTCCTAGCCGCCAAATGCACCTGTAAAAATGTTTCCTGAAACACCTCTTCGGCCAAAGCGGCGTTCCCCGTAAACTTGTATAAAAAATTATACAATTCCGTCTCGTAACGATGAATCAACTCGGAGAAGGCTTTCTCTTCTCCTGCTAAATAGTCCGCCATCAACTGTTCGTCGCTGCGTGTTTTCAACGTCTCTTCTTATAATAATACGCGGGTGGGCCGCCTGGGTTCACCGAACTTTCAAATCCGCAAAATACAACATATTTGCTTTCTGCATAAGCAGTTATAACAATTCGACAGGATCCTGAACCCGCCGGATTCGTATCGGACTGGAATTCTAATCCATTTTTTGGAAAAATCCAATCGCCAAAACATCACTTTCCTGGACGTAAAATAATTCATGGAAGGGACTTGCCGATTTTTAATTCCGGAGTATGATATAATAAATTGTCCTCCATAGAATCTGTAAGGATTCGTACCGGCGAGCGAGAGAGAAGGTGTGATGTGCAATTTAAGTTTTTTACCACAAACGATTTACAGCATATACCATCCGGTGAAATCATGAAAGAGCCAGATTCCATTCTGATTGCGGAAGATGATCCTGGGCATACCGCCCTAATTCGACGAAATCTCAAACGATGCGGGATCGAAAAAAACGTGATTTATTTTTCCGATGGTCAGGAAGCACTGGATTTTTTATTCCAGAATGGCACGGGGCCTAAACGAGAAAAGGATAAACGATACCTCCTGATTCTGGATATTCGAATGCCAAAAGTCGATGGCGTAGAAGTTCTCCGGCAAATCAAAGAAGATGACCATCTCAAAAAACTTCCTGTTATCATTCTGACCACGACTGACGATCCGCGTGAAATCGACAGCTGCTATCGTCTGGGGTGCAGCAACTACATTCATAAACCGATAAACTATGAGCAGTTCAGCCAGACGATTCAAAGTCTGGGACATTTCGTGGGAACCATGGAATTCCCGGCCCTCAACGGAATCGCATAGCAGGAGGTTGGCCCCCCATGCCCCAAGGAATAACCCGAATGACGGAAGCAAAAACCCCTGCGCTGCCGGATCATTTTTTCCAGACCATGGTGCAAACTTGTTCTTATGGCATTTTAACCGTGGACTGTCAATATCGCGTCACGTATGCGAACACCTCGGCAGAGCGAATATTCGCATCGGAAAACCGCCGGCTTATCGGGTGTACGATTCCTCAGATTCACGCCGAACACCAAATTCCCTCGGATAAATGGGAATCCGCCCTGGAGCACGTTCAGCGTCAAGGAACCTTTGGGTATCATTTCACGACCGAACGGGATGGAAAAACCATCTGGCTGGAAGCGCATGTCACTGGAATCCATACGCCGATCGGAGAGTTATCCGGCTTTGTGATGTTTATTCATGATGTAACCGAGCGAACCCTAATCGAAGAAGAATTGCGGATGTTCGCCGCGTCGGTGGAACAAAGCAACCGGGAACTTGCACAGTTTGCCTATATCGCATCGCACGATCTGCAGGAGCCGATTCGGAACATGAGCAGCTTTTGTGAACTGCTTCGGCAGTCAACGCAGGGCAGGCTGCGCGGACCGGAAGAGGAATATATATCTTACATCCTGGAATATGCCGATCGCATTCAGAATCTGATTTCCGATCTGCTGATCTATTCCCGAATCGAGACCCGGGGTAAATCTTTGGCTGCCGTCGATATGAATCAGATAGCCGCTGACGTGCTGGTTAAAATGAAGGAGCGAATTCAAACCAGCGGAGCTACGGTTGGGGTTACCCCCCTGCCCCGTGTTCTGGGCGATTCGGACCAGCTTTCGCAGGTTCTGGAACATTTGATAGATAACGCCATCAAATTTCGTTCGCAGGCGCCGCCGGAAATCCATATCGAAGCCGTCCCCCAGGACGGGGAATTCTGGCATTTTTCCGTTCGCGACAACGGCATCGGAATCGATCCCCGTTACCACGAACGCATCTTTTACATGTTTCAAAAACTCCATCCCAAGCATGAATATCCCGGAACCGGTATCGGACTGGCGATCGGGAAAAAAATTATTGAACGCCATTATGGCAAAATCTGGGTCGATTCCCAACCCCGGCAGGGAAGCACTTTTCATTTTACTCTGCCCAAAACAGAGTACACGGAACACGCCTCAATTTCACAATAAATCCCCTGAATAAGGAATTGGGACTTATCGGTTTTTGGCCTGTTCCAGCGCCGCTATCGCATCCTGCAGGGAGTAAAAATCCCGAAGCAGAATGGGATGGTTCGGATCTTTCGCCGGAAACACTGCGGCAAAAGGCAGCGCCTGGCCCTCTCCACCCAGTTCGCGAATCATGGTCTCGATTTTCGGATCGTCGTAAGACCAGTCCGCGACCACGAGCGAGGTATCTGTTTGCTGTAATTTGTCCTGAAAAATCTTCTGTTTATAGATTAGCTTGTCCAGGACAGCACAGTTTTTGCACCAGTTGGCGGTAAATTTAACCATGACATTCCGGCCCTGCTGCAAATAGTGAAATCTCTGGCTATCCCAGGATTCTCCCGTTGTTCCGGTGGCGGTTTTAGGCGCTTTCATCAGCCCCATGGACGCCACAGCCAGAAGAAGCAAAGCAAGGACTCGAAGGACATACTTTTTCCGCCGGGAAGAAGCGGGGCCCGCCACGCCAAACGCCAGCCAGACACAAAGTCCCACGGCGACGCAGTAATACATCAGCAGGCCATGCCACCCGGGTGGAAACAGAGTAATCAGATACACTACGAATCCCAACATCAGAAAACCGATGAGCTGCTTCAAACGCAGCATCCATGAGCCGGCTTTTGGAATGCGGTTCATCAAGCCCGGAAAAGCCGTCAGCAGGACATACGGACTCGCCATCCCCGCTCCGATAATCAGAAATACCGCTATTGTGACTGGCAGCGGTTTTGCGAGAGACCACGCCAATACACCCGTCAGGAGGGGCGCTCCGCAAGGTGTGGCCAAAACAGTGGTCAGCATCCCCATTCCAACCGTACCGGCATACCCTTTACGGACAACGCTGATGTTTGTCACCTTGGCCGGCAATACAATTTCAAATAGTCCGAACATCGAAAGGCTCAACACATACACAATCATCAGGAGGGTAAACTTGAAGCCGCTCCCCTGAAACTGCTGCCCCCAGATCAACTTGAAGACCGACATCACCACCGCAAGAGCCGCAAAAACCAGCAAAATTCCACCCGCAAAGGCAAGACCTGTACGAATACTTTTTCTACGATCCGCCGCTTGACCTTCTTCCGCAGCACATTGCTTCAATAGTGTCAAAACAATAATTGGAATCAAAGGCAGAACGCAGGGCATGAGATTCATAATCAATCCCACCGCGACGGCCAGCAGGATTGGTTTAATCCAGCCTTCCAATTGTTCTTTGGGCGGTATGGCCGTTGATTCTTTTCCCGGAGCGGAATCAACCGCCCATGCTTTATCCGGCTGATAGCCCACAAACAGATCCAACCGTTCCGTCTTGCGTGGGGCAGCATTCGGTTGGACTTCCAAAGTAAATGTCTTTTTTTCATTCCACAGCCTGCAGGTCCCGGAATCCGAACAAAGCTGGCCCTTGAATTCGACGGGGATGGTAAACAAGCCTGTCTGCTCCGTGGTCCGAACCGACAAGAAACAGACCGTTCGCCCGGTATAAATATAATTGGAAGCATCCAGGGTTTCATCTTTGTAAAACGTCCCCTTGGGGTACTGAACCGTGCCAAACTGAAGTCCCGGAATCGTTGGTAAAACAATCTCGGTATCCAGTCCAAACTCGCCGCGTTTTGGATTCGCATATAAATGCCATCCATCTGGTATGCCCAATACAATGGCGATCCCCAGATCCATGGAGTTGGTCAAATATTGATACTCGGGTATCAATTCAATGGTAACCACAGGGATGGAGGCAGTATCTGAGGACTTTGAAATAGTTGTCGGGTTCAGGATAGGCAGTTGGGCAGAAATGGGTCCAGCCATGGTACTGGCGATAGAAAGAAACAGAATCACAACTCTAAAGCCAATAAAGGCCCTGGAATTGTTCCTGCAAACAAGCTGAATATATTGATTTAAAACCATAATATATAATGACTTACGTCTATTAAGCAGTTCGCTTTCCAAGCAAGCCAGTGCAATTATGAATCATTTAATTATTTCCTCTATGCTTCTTAAATTCAAGAACTTATATAAATTTCCTTAGTCCTAAAGGCAATCTTGGGATGCCGCCAACTTTGAACCGCCAGACCGAGATTAATTTCCTTGACCCTAGATATTAAATTGGATAGATTGAAACGAACGAATATTTTAACTTTTTGTAAGGAGTTTTTAGGAAACTAGCGGTCGGAAGACACGTTTTTCTGGATTCACCGGTTGCGCGACCGGTAAGACGTATCCGACCGTGGGGTAAACCGCAAAAAGGAAAAATGTAGTATTGTGAAAGATTTCGCAGTTCATAAAGGCCCACTCGGCAGAATTGCGATATCTTCAAGGCTAAGGCGCTTTGGGTCTTAGCCGCAAGGTTTTCGCCTGGGTTTGCATTGCTGAAAGTCTGGTTGTTTGCGTAGATTAGAGGAAAACGACGGAAATTGTAAAACAATGAAAAATTTTTCACGAAACTTCTTTGCCCTTCTCTGGAATGCTGTCCCAAGGACTCCAAGATGTCCGACCGGATGGCTTCTGCAAGGAAGTCGGCAAGTCTTCTGGTCTTCGTGAAAACGTAACGTTCTCAACATTAACGCATTACAATCTGAATTTGCAGCCATTACCGGGAATTGAATCCGGGTGATTCTTGAGCACTTCATTTTTCCTCACGTATTCTGCAAACCGGCGGATTTTCGCCGGACGTGACGGAATCCCCTCTTGTGTTTAATAAATCCTGAACTGAACGTCGGCGGTACTGGGTAATGGGACTTGGATGCCCGCCGACACACCCTCGATCCCTGTGATCGTTGATAATAGTACCGAGGAGATATGGTATGGAACGTATACTACATGGCATCGTCTCGCCCGACTTTTTTTTGAACGACTTTTCGATCTTCCATCCGCCTGTTCTGGCTTTGGGAACCGTCTGGGCGGTCTTGATTGCCGTCGCCGCCTTGTTTGTCGGCGGCGGGCTGCTCTGGCTGATTATGGAAGTCATCGGAAAATCACGCCTGAAGGACGTCGAACAGCAAATTAAGGTCCTGATCGAGGAAGCACAGCTCAAGGCGGAAAACATCACCAAGACCGCCCAGTTGGAAGCCAAGGCCGAAGACATTCAGAGACGGGAGGAATTCGAAAAAGAGACCTCTGAAATCCGCAATGATTTGCGGGAAATGGAACGACAGCTCAACAAGCGGGAAAGCAATCTGGACCGGAAGTTTGATGTGCTCAACAACAAGGAACGCGAAGTGGATGAGCTTTTCAAGCGCCTTGCCCAGAAAGAAAGGGATATAAATAATAAAGATCAGCAACTCAGTAATACCCTTGCCGAACAGCGGGCCCAGTTGCTTCGGATCGGCGGGATTTCCGTCGAGGAAGCCAAGGAAATGCTTTTGGAACGTCTCAAGGGCGATGTAACTCACGAAGCCTCCGGGCTGATTGAAAAAATCATTACGGCCGCCCGCGAAGAAGCCGAAACCAAAAGCCGTGAAATCATTTTGAATGCAATTCAGCGTTTTGCTGCCGAGCATACCTGCAATTCCACCGTTTCCACCGTGGATATTCCCAGCGACGATATGAAAGGCCGCGTCATTGGCCGTGAAGGCCGGAATATCCGCGCTTTTGAAAAGGAAACCGGGGTGGATGTCATTATCGACGATACTCCGGGCGTTGTCGTCGTTTCCAGCTTTGATCCTGTTCGCCGTGAAGTGGCCCGGATCAGCCTAGAAAAATTGATTCAGGACGGCCGAATTCATCCCAGCCGCATCGAGGAAATCGTTCAGGAAACCCAGAAGGAAATTGACGCCAAACTGATCGAAATCGGCAAGAAAGCTCTTTTGGAAACCAACATCAACAATGTCAATGGCAAACTTCTGCCGTACTTGGGGCGCCTCAATTACCGCACGAGCTATGGCCAGAATGTCCTCCAGCACAGTATCGAAGTGGCATTCCTCAGCCAGGCGATGGCGGAAGAACTGGGACTGGACGGCACCCTTGCCCGTCGATGCGGTCTTCTGCATGACATTGGAAAAGCCGCCGACCACGAAATGGAAGGCGGACATCCCGCCATTGGCGCTGAACTAGTCAAGAAAATGAACGAAAGCGCGGTAGTGATTAACGCCATTGCCGGGCATCATGGCGATATTCCCGCCATATCGCCCTATACCCCGCTGGTCGCTGCCGCCGACGCCATGAGTGCATCCCGACCCGGCGCCCGCCGCGAAACCCTGGAGCGTTATGTCAAACGGCTGGAAGATCTGGAAAACATCGCGACCCGATTCAAGGGTATCAAACAGGCGTATGCGATTCAGGCTGGTCGGGAAGTCCGCGTGATTGTCGATCCGGGCGCCATCGATGACGGCGAAGCCTGGAATACCGCCCGAGAAATCGCCAAAAAAGTGGAAGAAGAACTGACGTACCCCGGAGAAGTCAAAGTGACGCTTCTGAGGGAGCTTCGCTGCATCGAGTATGCCCGCTAGAATTCAATAAATAATCCTCGCAAAGGCTTCGGGTACCTTGCGATTGCTGGAAACGGAAGCTGCCATGCAGATCAAACTGTTGTGCATTGGGGACCTGGTCGCTCGACCGGGCCGTCAGGCTCTGGAGGCCTGCCTGCCTGGTATTGTTAAAGACCATGAAATCGACTGTGTCATCCTCAATGCCGAAAATACCGCCGGCGGATCGGGACTGACCCCCGGGGCTTATGAAAAGCTTCTTCAGCAGGGCGTCCATCTTTTTACAATGGGCGATCACATCTACCGGAAACGCGAGATAATCGATACTCTGAGTACCGCCGACCGAATCGTCAGACCCGCCAATCTCTCCTCTCAGGCCGCCGGCAAAGAATGGGCCGTTTATACCACCGCCAAAGGGATTCCGGTCGCCGTGATTTCTCTGATGGGCAGAATGTTCATGCCCATCCCGTCAGATAATCCGTTTCAAGTAATCAAACGGGTTCTCGAAAAGCTTCCCGCGGGAGTCAAAATCATTGTTGTGGATATGCATGCTGAAGCCACCAGTGAGAAAGTCGCCATGGGACGGTACCTCGACGGCCAGGTGAGTGTCGTCTTCGGAACCCATACCCATGTTGCGACCGCCGATGAAACCATTCTTCCCAAAGGAACAGCGTATATCACCGATGTGGGCATGACCGGCCCCCATGATTCAGTTCTGGGCCGCTCCACCGACCGCGTCCTGAAAAGCCTTACCACCCAAATGCCCTACACCTACACCATCGCCACCAGCGATTTGCGCATAAACGGAATTGTGGTTACCGTCGATTCCAACACCGGCCGCGCCAGCCGGATCGAACGCGTATGCCGGCGAATCGATACCCCATGCCCCAGTGAATACGACTCCCTCGATGGCAAGGGAACAGACTACCAGAACTCGCTGCCATGAAATCCAAATCCTCCAGGCGGAATCAGGCCGATCTTTTTTTCGGCGAGCCTTTTGCTGACGCCGCATCCGCCGATTTGCCGAAAGCCGATCCGCCTTCCGCGGCAGAACCGTCTCTCGCTCTTCCCCAGAAATTCACTGTAACCCAGTTGACCCGTCTAATCAAATTGATTCTCAGCGACAAGCTGCCCGGCACACTCTTCGTCGAAGGGGAAATCTCCAATTTCAAACGTCATTCCAGCGGGCATCTGTATTTCACTCTCAAGGATGAAAACGCCCAGCTGCCTGCCGTCATGTGGAAGACCGCCGCCTCCCCTCTGAAATTCAAACTCCAGGACGGCATGGCCGTTCTCGCCTGCGGTTATATCGATGTCTATGAACCCCAGGGAAAATATCAGTTCTACGCGGAAAAACTCGAACCGGCGGGTCTGGGCGCCCTCGAACTGGCCAAACGACAGCTTGAAGAAAAACTCCGAAAAGAAGGCCTCTTTGATGAATCCCGCAAAAAATCGATTCCACGCTTTCCTTTTACCATTGCGATCATAACCAGCGATACCGGCGCCGCCATCGAGGACATCCTGAATACTCTCCACCGTCGGTTTCCCATTGTACGAAAACTTCTCTGTCCCGTCCCAGTGCAAGGCGAAACCGCCGCCGGACAAATCGCTTCGGCCATCCGCGATATCAACCGCCGCCGCCACGCCCTGGGAGGCGTTGATCTTTTGATTGTCGCCCGGGGCGGCGGAAGCATCGAAGACCTCTGGGCATTCAATGAAGAAGTCGTTGCCCGCGCCATCGCCGCGTCCGACATCCCCGTGATTACCGGCATTGGCCATGAAATTGACACCACCATCGCCGATCTTGCCGCAGATCGACGCGCCGCCACACCCACCGCCGCCGCCGAATTAGCCGTTCCGGTGCTGGCAGATCTTATCGAAATGATTCATGAATATCATCGCCAATTGCGAGTGGATATGCAATCAATTCTTCGAGCGGCAAAAACCGATTGGCAGGCTCTCTTCCGAAGACCTTTCTTCCATCGCCCCCTGGACCCGGTCCGCCATCGTCAGCAGATTCTCGATGAACGTTATGAAACCTGCCGCCGTCAGATCAGCGAACTCTTCCGAAGCACGGAAAAACAGCTCCAGCAATTTGCCTCGATTCTCCGCCGCATCGAGCCTCACATGGCGGTCACCAGAGCCGAAGCCCGTCTTCAGCGAGTCATGCTGACCCTCCGTACTGCCTGGCAACAGTCCTTCCAGAACCGAGTCCATCGAAAAAATCGGATTTGGCTGTCCTTGCAGACTATCCGCCCGATTCGCCGCATTCAGGAGCAAAACCAAAACCTCCGGCGTATCTTCCTTACTCTGATAAAATCCCAAAAACAGAGATTTCAGCATGCCGGAACGCAGTCCCTCCATCTGCATCAGAGACTCCAAAACCTCAATCCCCGCGCCGTCCTTGCCCGGGGATTCACCCTCACCCGCTTGAAATCCTCCGGCCGAATCCTGCACTCCTCTTCCGCCATTCAGGCGGGAGATATACTGCAAACCGAATTTGCCGATCGCGCACAAATTGAAAGCCAGGTCCTCGATGATTCCGGACCACGAAAGGAAATGCCATGAGTCAGAAACATGAAAATCCAGCCGATTCCCAGACTCCCAAAACCTTTGAACAGGCGCTGGCGGAGCTGGAAAAAATCGTCTCCGAAGTCGAACAGGGCCAGGTCGGCCTCGAACAGACCATCGAGAAATACGAACAGGGCATGAAGCTCTTCCAACATTGCCGGCAAATCCTGGAGCAGGCCGAAAAACGTATCGAAAAAATCACACAGGAAAACGCTCCATCCGGCGATTCTTCTCCGCGGGAGTGATGGAATTTTGATACATGTCCCATGGTGTGTACTTCGGTAAAAAGGCTCGTTCAAGATCCACGTGAATCCTTGTTTATTACCGCCTGTCCCATAGCCAGTTATGAAAAAGAGCCGGTCTTGACAACTCCTGAGGAATTCCTATAATTACGGGAGTGTCATATTGTAACATGACGGTTTAGAGCGTTGTTTTAAATACAAAATCCTGTATTGACCAAGGAATGAAACTAAAGCCATGACGGAATCCATGCCGAAAATATATGATCCCCGGGAGATTGAGAACGCCATGTATGAATTGTGGCGGAAACGCGGAGCATTTCACGCCGATGCATGCGGGAGAAAAAGTTCAACAGAACCGTACACCATTGTAATTCCACCGCCCAATGTCACGGCGGCGCTTCATCTGGGACACGCCTTGAACAATACCCTGCAGGATATCCTGATTCGAATGCACCGGATGCAGGGGTACAATACCCTTTGGATGCCCGGGACGGATCATGCCGGAATCGCGACGCAAACCGTGGTCGAAAAACGTATCCTTAGCGAGGAAGGCAAGAGACGAACCGATTTTTCCCGTGAGGAGTTCGTCGGAAGGGTTCAGGCCTGGAAAGAGGAATACGAGCAGAAAATTATCGAGCAGCTCCAGCGAATGGGATGCTCCTGCGACTGGGATCGAACCCGGTTTACGATGGATGAAGTATGTGCCAAGGCTGTGCGGGCGACCTTTTTTCGGTTGTTCGCGGACGGCTTAATTTACCGGGGGAAACGGCTGGTGAACTGGGATCCGGCCACCCAAACCGTACTCGCCGATGATGAGGTGGAACACGAAACTGTGGCCGGGCATTTCTGGTATTTGCGTTATCCGCTGGAGGACCCGGTCCGGGTGAATGGTCAACTGGTGGAGTATGTCACCGTCGCCACGACCCGGCCGGAAACCATGCTCGGCGATACGGCGGTCGCCATGAATCCCGGCGATCCGCGGGCATCCGTTCTTGTCGGAAAAAAGGTCCGGCTTCCCATCGTGGGCCGCCTGATTCCGATCATTGCCGATGACCACGTAGTGCTTTCCGACCCGAACAGCGAGGATGAAAAAGCCCGGTTTTCAACAGGATTTTTGAAGGTCACTCCCGCTCATGACCCCAATGACTGGGACATCGGTCAGCGTCATAACCTGCCCGTGATTAACGTGATGGCGCCGGATGGCTCGATCAGCGATCGCTATGGCTGGGAAGATGTGAAAGAAGCGGAAGCCCAGCAGTTGATCGGAATGGACCGATTTGAAGCCAGGGAAGCCATTGTCGAATGGTTCCGCCAGGAAGAATTGCTGGAGGATGTCCGGGAATATTCCCATGAAGTAGGACACAGCTACCGCAGCCATGTGCCGATTGAACCGTATCTTTCCAATCAGTGGTTTATCGCCGTGAAAAAACCGATTCCCCACCTGGCGGAGAAATTCGGCAGCGGTATGATCGAGGGAACCGATGTTCCGGTCAACTCGCTGGCGGGGCTGGCTCTCAAGCCGCTGAAGGACGGCCGGCTGCGGTTCACTCCCGAACGATACGCCAAAACCTATCAAACCTGGGTCGAAAACCTGCGGGATTGGCCCATCAGCCGTCAGTTGTGGTGGGGACATCAAATCCCGGTGTGGACAAAATCCGGACAATTGCCAAATCGCTGCGATTATGGCACGTTCTGTACCGTTTACGAAACCGAGCAGGGGGCGGTTACCTTTGCCTGTGTTAAACCGGGTTTTGAAGAACTGGAAAAAGCGATGGAACAGGAAGGCTGGGTCCGGGATGAGGATGTTCTGGATACCTGGTTCAGTTCGGCGTTATGGCCATTCAGTACATTGGGCTGGCCGGACGATACCCCTGAAATGCAGACCTTTTATCCCGGAAACGTGCTTTGTACCGCCCGGGAAATCATCACCCTGTGGGTTTCCCGCATGGTCATGATGGGGCAATACTGCGCCGGGGATATCCCCTTCAGCGATGTGCTGATTCACGCGATGATTCAGGACGGCGAAGGCCGAAAGATGTCCAAAAGCCTGGGCAACGGCATTGATCCGCTGGTTGCGATTGACAGCCACGGCGCCGATGCGATGCGTTTCGCCCTGGCGGCGATGACCACCCAGACCCAGGATGTGCGAATGCCAGTCGAAGCGATGAAGCTGCCGGACGGACGAACGGTCAACACCTCCCCCAAATTCGATCTGGGCCGGAATTTCTGCAATAAACTCTGGAATGCATCCCGCTTTGCCATGGGAAATCTGCAGGATATGGCCGATGTCACAATCGATATCCCGGATTTGAAACTGGAAGACCGCTGGATTCTTTCACGGCTGACCGATACGATTCAGCAGGTAACGTCTCAGCTTAACGAATTCAAATTCAGCGAACCAGTCAATCAATTGTATCGCTTTTTCTGGAATGAGCTGTGCGACTGGTATCTGGAATGCATTAAGCCGCGGATGCGCCAAGAATCTGAAAAAACCGCGGCTCAGAAAGTACTGGCGTATATTATGGATGCGACGCTGCGATTGTTCCATCCGTTTCTGCCGTTTATCACCGAGGGAATCTACCAATCCTTGAATGCCGGATGTCCGTCCCGTTCCCTGAAAGGCATTGCCGAACTGCCGGACTCGGATTTGTTAATTCAGGCGGCGTGGCCGAAACCGGCACTGGATCTGCTCGATCCGGAGACGGAACATGAAATGGAGCTGATCCAGAATACCATCCGGCAGATTCGCGAGCTTCGGACGCAATATAAAGTCGCCCCCGGTCAGCCTCTCCAGGTTTCCATCCGGGCCGATGTTTCCGTTTGCGCCCTTCTTCGCTGCCAGGAGTCCCTGCTCCGCCACCTGGCCCAGCTCTCGGGTTTGACCGCCGATCCGGACTGCGTCAAACCTGATAACGCCGCCGTCGCGGTGTGCGATGAAATGCAGATTTTTGTGCATGATTTAATTGACACCCAGGCGGAACGCGCCCGGCTGGTGCAGCAAAAGCAGGAGCTTCAGAATTACCTGGAACAGACGCAAAATAAACTCCGAAACGAGAATTTCGTGACCCGCGCCAAACCGGAGGTGGTGCAGCGGGAGCGGGAACGGCTGATTCAGCTCCAGGAACAGCTTCAAACGGTGGAAAAAAATCTGCATGATCTGACCTGAGTCTTTCCGGTCAGGAAAGGATGCCCGTTATGGATGTGGAAATGGAACTCTCGCGGGTATTGATACAGGAAAACGTGGGGCAGCAGATTATTGTCCTGAAGGAACGGCACGGAAACCGTTCATTCCCGATTGTGATTGGCATCGCCGAAGCCTTCGCCATCGACCGGCGGCTCAAAGGAATCAAAACGCCGCGACCTCTGACTCACGATCTGATCCAGAATGTCATCACCTCGCTGGGCGGCCAACTGGAACGCATTGTGATTCATGATCTTCGCGAGATCCTGGTGGAAGGGTTTCCGGAACATACTTTTTTTGCCCACCTGGTCATCCGCCAGAACGGCCAATTGCAATTGGTGGATTCCCGCCCCAGCGACGCGATCGCCCTGGGCGTGGTTCACAACACTCCCATTTATGTCGCCGAACACGTTCTGGACAAGGTCTGCTGATCCCTGGGCTTGTTGGCAGCTTCTTTACATCCCGTAAAGGACGTTTCGCGGAACGGCCGCGGCGGAAAAGGTGCGGCTTAATCCATCCTGCGAGACCATGAACCGGATTTCCACGCGTCCGACGGTGCCCGTTTGGAAATCTCCGTCTTGAGGGTCCGTAGCCGTAAAAATCGGCTCTCCCACCGAAAC
>CAZOTP010000036.1:0-16907 GCA_964582655.1 uncultured Pirellulales bacterium
AATATTCATTTCATTGATTACAAAAATATCTACTATCTTTTCAATCCTATTGATCCCGTCAAAATTTCTCTGCAGGAGATTTTTTTTGGCCCCGAGGTGGAGGCCCGTACCTCAAACCATCAAAGCTGCTTCTCGCTGCCGATCCTCGATGAAATACCCATGATTATTTTACTATACCACAGGACGGACCTTTGGACAAGGCTAAAGAAGGAATTAAACAAGTTACCATAAGCCCTTGCAAATCAAACAATTACAAATTGAATCCATGTCCATCTCGTCAGATCCGACAGATCATCGGTTCTGGCGGAAGCGGGTCCAATTCCGCCGCCAAGAAAAACACCCAGAAAGAAGCACCAGGATCAAAAGAGCTTTGACCGGATCAACCGGATCAAGAAACGGGATCCTGTCTATCCTGTACATCCGGTCAAAAAGCATCTTCTCCGCCCCCTCCTCGTATCCCATCCATAAAACATCGGCGTTCATCGGCGGTTTCAAATTCCATACCGGTTTCCCATCTGCGGTTTCCAGCCAGGCGAGGGCGGAGGTTATTCACCGGTTTTTTTTGGATTTTGGCCGTAGTAGGCAGAGCGGCCATGCTTGCGGAAGTAGTGTTTATCCAGCAGCGCCGAAGGAATCGGGGCGGGATTGGGGGAAATGAGAAACGTTTCCAGGGCCATCGCGGCGACCTGCTCCAGAACCACCGCGTTTTCGACGGCTTTCAGCGCCGAAGCGCCCCAGGTGAACGGCCCATGATGAGCGACAAGAACCGCGGGCATCTGGAGCGGATCCAGATTGGCAAACCGGCGAACAATTGACCTGCCGGTATTCAATTCATACTCGGTGCGGATTTCCTCCTCCGTGAGCGGATCGGTGACGGGGACGGGACCGTAAAAATAGTCCGCGTGCGTGGTGCCCAGGCAGGGAATGGGTTTGCACGCCTGCGCCCACGCGGAGGCGCTGGGGGAATGCACGTGGCAGACCGCGCCAATGCCGGGAAAGCCCTGGTACAATTCCAGATGCGTGGGAAAATCGGAGGAGGGATGCAGCAGTTTTTCCCGGACAGAGCCGTCAAGGTTCATCAGAACCATCGATTCAGGGGTAAGCTGCTCATAGGGGACGCCGCTGGGTTTGATCGCAATGACGCCGGTCTTGCGGTCAATGGCGCTGACGTTGCCCCAGGTGTAAATGACCAGGTTGTGCGTCACCAGGAGTTTGTTCGCCTGACAGACGCTGGCTTTGAGTTTATCCCACATGTTCACCCGCCTGTTTCTTGAGGGCCAGGAGCCGCTTCATGACATTCGCCAGAGAGCCCGACCAGCCTGCCAGGCCGAAGGCGTCATGAAGCTGTTTATAAAGGGAGTACAGATCCTGATAAATCTTGTGATTCTGCGAAATAGGCCGGAATACCGTGCTCTTCATCGCGCAGATGCTCGTTTGCGCTTCTTCGAACGAGTCGTAACCGCCTCTGGCTTTGCCCGCAACCACCGCCGCAGCAATCGCCGAGCCAAGGGCGCAGGTCTGCGCGGATCGGGAAAGCTTCATCTCGCGCCCGGTCACATCGGCGTATATCTGCATGAACAGCGCATTCTTTTCGGAAATCCCGCCGCAGTTGACAATCTGCTGAATGTTCACGCCATATTCCTCAAACCGCTTTATAATCGTCAGTGCCCCAAACGCGGTCGCTTCGATGAGGGCCCGGTAAATTTCTTCCGGACGGGTGTGAAGCGTTTGACCGATGAGAAGCCCGGTGAGCCGCGGATCTACAAGAATCGTGCGGTTGCCGTTGTTCCAGTCCAGTGCCAGCAGTCCCGACTGGGCGGGTTTGTACTGTGCCGCTTTTTGCGTGAGCGATTCGTGGGAACCGGCCGACTCCCCGCCTGGCTGCATGGAATTGACGAACCAGTTGAAGATGTCGCCAACGGCGGACTGCCCCGCCTCCAGACCCCAGCAGCCCGGCAGGATCGAGCCATCGACAATGCCACAGATGCCGGGAATTTCGGGCAGATTCACATTGCCGGGCCAGACGACCATATCACAGCTGCTGGTGCCGATGATTTTCACGAGAGTTCCTGGGGTGATTCCCGCTCCCACCGCACCAAGATGCGCATCGAAGGCGCCGACCGCGACAGGAATGCCGGCGGGAAGCTGGAGTTTTTTCGCCCATGCTTCGCAGATCGCTCCGGCGGAGGTATCGACGGTAAAGGTCTGATCGTAGAGCCGCTCGCGAAGCTGGGCGAGTTTCGGATCGAGTTTTCCCAGAAATTCCCGGTCCGGCAGCCCGCCCCACTCGCTGCTAAACATCGCTTTATGCCCCGCGGCGCAGCGGCTGCGTTTGACCTGCAGGAGATTGGCCGTCCCGGTCAGCACCGCCGGGATATAGTCGCAGCATTCGAGCCAGGAATACGCGGCGTTAAAAACCGCCGGATCGGTTCGCAGGCAATGCAAAATCTTGCTGAAGAACCACTCCGACGAATACACTCCGCCGCATTTGGCCAGGTATTCAGGCCGGTTTGCTGCCGCCATCGCCGTGATTTCCTCTGCTTCGGCGTTTCCTGTATGATCTTTCCACAGCCACGCCTGGGCATTGGGATTGGCTTTGAACGCATCGGTCATTGCCAGCGGAACACCCTCCTGGGTAACCGGAATAGGGGTGGAGCCAGTCGTATCGATGCCGATTCCGATGATCTGATCGGCAGAAAATCTGGGATCCGCTTTTTTTGCTTGTGCCATCGCCTGGGGAACGGTTATTTCGATGCCCCGGATATAGTCCGCCGGGTTCTGCCTCGCCAGATTATGATCCGCCGGATCAAGGATGATTCCCTGGGTGCCGGTTTCATAATTGTAAATCGCCGTGCCCGGTTCTTCGCCATTGGCGGTATTGACCACCAGACAACGGACGGAATTGGTGCCATAATCCAAGCCAATCACATACGCCATAGTCACAGTCTCCGAATGATATACAGAATTTCTCGAAACATTATACCGTTTGGACAAAATTTTTGAAAGTCCAAATACCAATATCGTTCAGGATTATTTGCCGGAAATTGCTTTCGCCCGCATGGCGGCCTGCAGATCGGCTTTTTTCTCGCGGCCGTCGATATAGTCCGCCTCCCAGAACAGAATCTGCCCGGCGCCGAGTTTTTTCGCTAGGTTCCAGTCCGTTTCAAAATCCTGAACCTCCATAGGCACCCAGCCATACAGCCAGATGGCAACCGTACCGCCAAGCTGTGTTTTCAGATGCTGATACGCCTTCTCCGCGTTGCCCCCTTCGCGGTAATAGCCGGCAGCGACGGCGGCGTCGATCAGCCCTTCCTTCGCCCACATCTGGACATCCAGGAGCATTCCGCGGAGGTTATCGTCGATCTTCCCCTCCACGCCGCGATAGCTCCATGGGTGATTCACCATGACCGCCAAGGGAAGATTTGGATTGCGGTCTTTCATCATTGAACGCACCATTCGCATAAACTCGGTCTGGGGTTTTGCCCGCCAGGCAACCCAGCGGGGATCTCTGTTGGGCAGATGGTGCGGATCGATGCCGTACTCCGCCTTGAAGCTTTCGATCAGCGGGGCTTCATAGCCATAATCAGCAACGCCCTCTTGATCGTTTTGGGGATTATCGCGCACATCGCCGGTTCGGATCCAGTCGAGGAAAATGCCATCCACCGCGTAATGGTCCAAAACTTCTTCGATAATGGCTAATTTGTACTTGCGCACTTCAGGAAACGCAAAACTTTGCTGTGAACGATACACGGTTCCATCCCGCTTGACCCAGCGGCTTTCCGGATGCGCCAGGGTATATCGGCTCGTCAAACCCCACGCATGGTCCTCCTCGTTGATCGAAATCCACGCGTGAATTTCCAGTCCGATTTCATGGCCGTACCGAACAGCTTCGGCCAGCGGATCGAACGTCGAATAATCGATCCGGCCGATTTTACGGTAGTATTCCTCGATATGCGCCTGCGTGATTCCGTAGGACGCGATCAACTGTTTATCCGCTTCTGTTTGCGGATTGTAGATCCAGTCGCGATCCCGGTATGCCGTGCCGACTTCCGGCTCCAGCAGCTTGCTCCGGTACATCGCCAGTCCCCCGTCAAGCACACGCCAGTAAATCCGCGTCCAGCCGGACGCTTTGCAGGTATCGAGCATGTAGCGAACACCTTCGGGCCCGGCCGGCGTGCCGTCGCGCATAATCCAGTCCGCATGCGTCAGCGGCGCACTGAGAATCACTGTTCTCTCCTCTGCGGATTCACAGGTCTTTGTACTACATATCTGTATAATATACGCTTCAGAAGCACCAAAATCAGAAAGCGTTACCCCCAGCGTATTTGAAAAAGGAACCTGCTCCTGACGAACCAGAACGGGCTGTTCCAGTACGTTCCAACCAGCGTTGGGAATTTTTTGGATCGTAATTTCCAACTCACCAGGAGCGATTTTACGATTCGACAAGGATTCCAGTCCCAGCAGTTCGATTTCGAGTGTTTCTGCATCGCCTGCTTTTTTCCCCAGCAGTATATGAGCCTCTGAACGACTTCTATCGTTTCCCGCCAATCCGGCGATTTGATCGGTTCCCTGGACCGATACCAACTGTCCGGTGATATCGGCATAAGCCTTGTACGCCCACCATGTCGCGCGGGGGTTTCGGTCGGGATAGGTCAGCAGGTTGCAGAGTGTGGCGTTCCTGCACGAGGATCGATTCTCCTGATCGGGCCAGCAGGCACGGCAGGCGCTGTCCACCTTGGCCTGTTCGAGGTTGGCAAAATACCAGACCAGCATGCCCGGGTCATTCTGATGATCGCCGTGGACAATCTCGTTGAGGGAAATTCGAGAAATATGAATATTGTGCGCTTTCATGTACGCTCGAGCCTGATTCACCGTGGGGAGAATATCCTTTTCGTGCCAGACATGCCACGACAAAATATCCGGCAGCACGTTATTTGCCTTGGCGAACGCCAAAAATTCCTCGACGGTAAAGAGCCCGCTGCTGTAGCTGAACACCTGATTATTGTAATACGCATTGCTGGGCCCCACGATGACCGCCTGCGGATCCAGCGCCTTGATCTTGTGCCACGCGATTTTCCACGTTTCAAAAAAACGGGTTTTTTTGTCTCCCGACGGATTCCAGAAACTCGACAAGTCCGGCTCGTTCCAGATGTCCCATTGCATCCCACAGCCGGTCTTTTTTGCTTCAGCGAACAGCTCTTCGATGCATTGTTTCCACAAATGCCAGTCGCCTCCTTCACCGGGCCAGATATCTTTTCGTTTGGGATGAATGCCGAACTGTCCGCCATAGCCAAAGGAATCCGAGATCAATACCTGCATCGACGCTCCCATGTTATGAATCCGGGGGCAGGCCTCCCATGCATTTCCCTCACAGCCCGACAGGGACAATGCCGACAAGCGGAATGCTTTGGGTTTTAACGTTTCGAGCCATTCCGGAGCGGGAAGCGAACTGGAAATCGAATGCAAAAATCCACTGGCACGGAAAGTCGCCGGTCCGTCGATTTTCGAAAAATCCACGGTGATGTGTTTCAACTCTTGCTGAGCCGAAATCGAATCAGCCCAGAATCCTAAAACAGCCAAAACCACAAGCCCTGTTTTCATAAAATGGAAAATCTGGTTCATGTTTTTCTCATTTTTGTGCATCATACGATTGGGATTGAGAAATCGAATTGCCGGGAGGCAGCGCCCAGGGCGTTTGGAGATATTCACGAATCGCCGCGGGATTGCTCAGAAACGGAAGAATATACCGCTGCACCGCCGCGGCGCCATTTCCGCAGTCCGGCTCCTCATAAAACGAATACCAGTTATACGTACTGATCCCGTCGGCACCGTCCTGAACCATTTGCAGCGCTGCGCTGCACAAATCGTACTTATACAGCGCCAGCGCCCGAATATCTTTCGGGTCCAGAGTGACCGGCCTTTCCACACCCAGAATATCATGCATCCAGCTCGCCTGGGGCCATAACGTCGGATATACGCCGATTCGGGTATTCTTCGTCAACGCCGTAAATTCTTCCGTAAAAGGCAATCCTGGAAGCTGCCCCAGAAACTGCGAGGGACAGATGTAATCCACCAGATTTTCCTTGATCCACGTCTGAACATCCAGTCCGTGATATCGGCACGATCCTTCCAGATTGGAATCTTCCGCATGAAATGCGCCGGGGTACAGAAAAATGTTCGCCGGCCGATCCAGCGAGGGTGAAACCCGCACGCCCAGCAGCAGCCTGCTTCGTCCTTTTCGCCGGGTCGCTTCGTCCAGCATAGCCCGCGCGTCCCGCAACATTCTCGTCAATACGGTGTGGTTTTTTTCAGGGTTTGAAACCATGTGATACCACCGGCGAAAATCGAATTCCAGGCCGTCGATATCGTATTTTTCCACCACCTCGCGAAAGATCTTCATGCGGTGTTCATAGACCTCCGGGATTGCCGGGTCCAGATTTCCCGTAAACGGTTTCGCCCAGCCGGGGGAATCGTTTTGAGCGGGGATGCGATATTCCGGATGCGCACGCCCGAAATCGGAAAGCCGCCAGGTATGCTGATACCAGTCTTCGGCGTTCATGCGGTAACTGGCAATTACGAGAATGCCGCGGCGCCGGCAGGCATCCACCGTAATCGCCAGCGGATCCGTGCCGGCGGCGAACATCGCTCGCAGGCACTCTTCCTGCGGAACCGCGTCTTTCTGCGGATCCGCATCCGGCCAGGTGAGTTTGCTCACTTCCACCAGGTATTTATCAAACGTCGTCGCCTCGGACGTGCAGTAGATCACCGGATCCGGCAATCCGACATTCTGGGCCAAAACGCCGGGTTTCATATACAGCAGGCGTTCGACATATCGTTGGTAAGCTTCCGCCGTTCCGCCGTTCTGCCCGGCCGCCAGCAGAATATTGTTGATATCATTGTTGAATATTGTGCCGAGTTTTTTTGCATCGGATTTTACCGGCGGAGCATCCGCCCGTGTTATTCCTGAAAATTCCAGAAATAATAAACCGCTAAGTAGCAATGCCACAGCTCCACTTTTGGGCGATATGCTTATAAACATACTGGAGGCTCCGATAATCCTTTATTCCAGAATCAATTCCTGGGTTCCTGGTTCGATGGAAAATGTAGAGGTTTTCTTTCCATCGATTCGGATGTTCAGTTGAAACTTTCCCTTGCCGGAAACAGTAATGCGGCGTGGTTCATTCACCTGGTTTCGTTTTTGACAGAGCAAATCGACCTTGAAATTTCTGAAGAAAAGATTCTTCAGCCCATGTTCTTCGGGCAGGGCAATGTTCCAGGTGATGGCATTGGCAGGAGCATCGATTTCCAATCCGAGGATGTATTCGATGAAGTTGGAAACGGGCGCGATGCCTCCCCAGCCGACAAACTGGCCCACGCCGAGAGCCTGCGGACTATCCGGAGCCAGATTCTCGGTGATATCGTGTTTTTGCCGGAACGTTTCCAGAACGGCATTGAAATACCGCCGGGCGACGGCCCGCGCCAAATCGTAACGACCGTTATTCCGAAGACCTTCCTGGACCATACACTGGATGGGAGGCCAGACGGCGCCGCGCCAATACTGCCCCGTAAGGGGATTATACCCCTTGCTGTCGGCGGAGAGGCTGGCAATGCCGCTGCGGCGAAGAAACATGTTTTCGTTCATCAATTCCGTTATCATCCCCTCCAGGCGGTCTTTCGGAGCGATCTCCGCAATCAGAGGCCAGAAGATGTGGCAATGCTTGCAAAGCTCTCCGGGCTGGAGTTCGGTGATAAACCGCCAGTCTTCGGTCAAATCATTGTAGATCTTGTGCTTTTCATCCCAGAAATACCGGTTGACGAGTTCGGCCAGTTCCTGATGCTGTTTTAGAAAGAATCCGGCCATATCGTCGCGACCAATGGTGCGGGCAATCTTCTCCAAGTAAAGAGCCGCCATCGCCTGATAGGACGTCGCGGAAACGGCATAGTACATATAGGTATTTCGCGGGGAATCGTCCGCTTCGTTGTGCCCTTCGGTCCAGTAAAGCCCATTCTCGCGCCGCTGGTAGCGCATCCACCATTCGTAATGTTTGACAATGGGAAGAAAGATTCGTTTTAACCGTTCGGCATCTCCGGATACCTTGTAATAGTCCCATTCCGCCCAGGCGAACAGCGGGGGATTAAGGGGAAAAATAACATAGACTTCCCGGTTGTTTTTGTCGGTTTCCCGGCAGATAAAGCCGTTCTCGTGCTGGCGGGCGTAACAATTATCAAAGGCCTGAATGAAGGGGTACGCCTGATGGCCGTATTTGGCAAAATACATCATGAAAGCGGTATCCCAGACCATGGTTGAACCCCAAGGTCCCCAGCTCCGGACTCCGCAAATCGTCGAAACCGCTTGATGATCCGGCTCATCCGGTGCGAAATGCCACACGTTCATTAACGTCTTCCAGCAAAACCAGTATGCCTCTAACGCCTCCGGATGCCCCTCCCAGACCGGAAGCGGGAGTTTGTCCTTAATCGTTTCATAATCCGGCGCCGCGCAGGGCAAAAAACTCTTCTTCTCATACCAGGGAGATAACGGCTCCTGAAGTCCAGGTTCCACAACGCGGCGATATTGAAAATGGGCGCCGGTTCGGGGATTGCCATAGCGGATGTTGTCGTTTTCGGTGGTGTCGAAACTGGGGGCGGCGGTTCTGAACCGGCAGCAAAATCCGTATTCCGGAAATTCCTGCCACTGCTGATCGTTTTTCACGACGGGAACCACGCTCCAGAAGTACGGTGTATTCGGCATCAGTGCAATGCGATATTCCGTTTTAACGTCTCCTAAATGGGTATCGACAAGGGGCTCGCTCAGATCTTTTTTTGTCGATACTTTCAGATGAACACCACAAGGGGAAGCGGTAAAGTCGATTGGGTAGCTCCACCGCAGAGTCGCCGTCAGGAAGCTGTCAATCCATTCCCCATCTGTGGGGGAAAGAGGCCGAATGGGATGAATTTCCTTCGGCTTACCTAAACAGCAACAGCACAGGGAACTCATAACAAAAACCAGCTTGGCCGCTAATAATTTTCTCTCCGCATTCTGCATGAACATACTCCTTGGAACGATTCGACTCTCAAACAAAAAACTTTATTTTCCCAGAGCTTTCCCCAGTGCAGTCAACTGATCCAGTTGGGGCTGATAAATCCTGCCATCGTCGGAAATATCCACATCGATGGAGACAATTCCGCCCTGCCGATTCACTTCCTTCACATAGTCGATCAGCCACTCATCCGTATAGGTCGGCCCCGTCGGCGAACCCCACCAATACCCCAGGAACGACAGAATATGCCACTGCTTTCCCGGATACGGCGGATACACATTCGGCAGAGCCCCAAACCGCTGCTGCTCGCCGGCGGTATAGTCCTGCACATCAGAAAAGATCTTGAAGGCCTTTTCGATATCGGCTCCATTGTTAAACGCCAGCAGGCTGTCGGGATTCCCCGCGCGGCACGCCGCCGCCCAGGTACGGAAATTATACGGCTTGCTATAATCGTTCCAGTATTCCTCCCGGTGCATCCCGTCAAACCACCAACCCGACACCAGGGTCCCGTATCGCTCGGACCACTCCTGAATCACTTCTGACCACTTCTGGATCAGTTCCTGGGGCACTTCCCGGGTTTCCGTATCCCCCAGCCCCTTTACCGCCTGCAGATCGTTCTCCGGCGCCCGGGCCGGACTATACAGCATAAACCGGATATTTCGACTCTTCAGCTCTTTCGCGATTTCCATCGGCAAATCCCGTTTCGTGCAACGCTGTCCCGGTGCGTATCCGGCGTATTTCTCATACATCGCATTCGGGGTACAATAGTACCCTGAATTCTGCCCTACCGTAAAGATCAGATAATCCGCGCCGGTTTTCTCGATCTGATCGGCGAATCGCTTGACATCAAAGGAATCCACCATCTGGTTATACCGTTCATCCACCAGATAATGCGTAAATATTCCCCACCGCGCCTCTTTCATCCATCCCCGTCCAGCGGAATAACGCTTGGTTTGAAACGAATTGCATCCCATCATCAAACCCGCTGTAAAAAGCAGCACAAGCAGAATTCTTACTTTCATGGCCGTTCTCCTGTTTCATGAAACCCGATAATATTATGGTTTCAATGTCTTTTTCAGTGCTACTAATAATCTATGATTCGGCGGGTACAACGTTCCGTCGCCCGCGATTTGCACATCGATGGAAACGACGCCGCCCTGCCGGTTCACTTTTTTCACATAGTCGATCAGCCAGTCCTCCGTATAGGTTGGCCCGGTTGCGTTGCCCCACCCGTCTCCCAGAAACGACGCAATATGCCACTGTTTTCCCGGATACGGCGGATAAAACTCGGGCGTCGCG
Source organism: uncultured Pirellulales bacterium (assembly GCA_964582655.1). Classification (GTDB taxonomy): domain Bacteria; phylum Planctomycetota; class Phycisphaerae; order Sedimentisphaerales; family SM23-30; genus CAZOTP01. Next base: position 10,338 of record CAZOTP010000036.1, read on the forward strand.
CCAAAGCGATTCTGTTCGCCCGCGGTGTAATCCTGCTCACAGGAGAGAATCTTGAACGCCCGATCGATATCCGCCCCGTTGTTGAACGCCAGCATACTGTCAGGATTTCCCGCCCGGCACGCCGCCGCCCATGTTTTGAAGTTGTACGGCTTCTTGTAATCCTCCCATGCCGACTCCCGGTACGCGCCGTCAAACCACCAGCCCGAAACCAGCGTCCCGTAGCGACGGGACCATTCTTCAATCACTTCGGACCAGCGTTTGATAAATTCCTGCGGCGCTGGATAGGGCCGCTGCTCGACATCCGCCAGTCCGGCCATCGCCTGGGGATCAAACTGCGGACTGCGGGCCGATAAATACAAAATCAGTCGAATGTTCCGCTTCTTCAATTCCCGCCCGATCTCCATGGGCAAATCCCGCTTTGTGCAGCGCTGCCCCGGTGCATAACCGGCGTATTGTTCATACGTCGCGTTCGGGCTGCAGAAATATCCGGAATTCTGTCCCAGCGTGAATACCACATAATCCGCGCCAGTTTGCTCGACCTGGTCGGTGAATTTCTTCACGTCGAACGAATCCGCCATCCGGTTATACTCCTCGCCTTCGACCAGGTAATGAAGAAACAATCCCCACTTCGCATCCTTCATCCACCCCTTGCCCATCGAGCGGCACTCCTTCCGGGCCGTACCGCATCCCACGAAAAAAAACAAAACAAGAGCCATGCTTAGACTTCGTTTTTTCATTGATGCCAATCCTTACAAATAAGTGTAATCATGTTCTTCGAAACAGGGGCCGAAACGCAGGTGCAGCAGATCCTCAATTCCATTTCTTGATTTGAATATTCCGAAACCACAGTTCATTCCGGTGGTTCTGCACGCCGAGGATACCCCGGAGCGGTTTGTTCGCATAGGCCATCTTCCACTGCCCCACCGGCTCCTTCAATTGTCCCAGATCTGCATTAATTACCGTAAAACCATTCCACGTAACCATAATATGCTTGCCTCGCATGGTCACTTCCACCTGATTCCATTCTCCCGGCTTTGCGCCCATGTTTCGCATCGGCGTCAGCACATCATAAATAGCGCCGCATGAAGTCGCAGTAGGGGAGTCCCCGTAGGTGTCCAGAACCTGAATCTCAAATCCCTTGTGCGCAGGCCAGTCGCCGGCGGGCACCCGCACGAAAATCCCGCTGTTCGCCTTTTTCGTCAGCTTGCATTCCAGCCGCAGCGTAAAATCGCCAAAAGACTCTTTCGTCGCCAGCCAATACGCCTTGCCGTCTCCCGTGCAGTGAATGCATCCGTCCGCCGCTTCAAAACCGCTGTCAGACAAGGGAACCACTTCGCCGCTTTCTTTGTACGCCGTCCAGCCGTTCAGGGTTTTCCCGTCAAACAGCGGAACGAAACCCTTCTCACACGCCTCGGGCCTGCAGGAGGCGGTGGAAGAACACCCCGCCGGAATCGCACAAAGAGACAGAGTCAGCATCGAAACAACCATCATTCTCGTTTTCATGGATTTTCCTTTCATTTACTTTAATACCACAGAGTACAGGCAGTTCGTCCTATAAAAAAATATCCAGCACAATACACCATTTGAAAATTTTATTTTAATCCAGCCGTTTGATTCGAATATTCCGATACCAAGTTTCGCTGTGATGATTTTGCAGACCGATAAGCCCTTTCAAAGGCTTATCCGCATAGGCCATTTTCCACTGCCCCACCGGCTCCTTCAATTGTCCCAGATCTGCATTAATTACCGTAAAACCATTCCACGTAACCATAATATGCTTGCCTCGCATCGTCACTTCCACCTGGTTCCACTCCCCGGGCTTGCGACCCATATTCCGCATCGGCGTCAGCACATCGTAAATCGCCCCGCAGCTGGTGGACGTGGGAGCTTTCCCATAAGTATCCAGAACCTGAATCTCAAACCCCTTATGCGCAGGCCAATCCGGACCGGGCGAACGAATAAATATCCCGCTGTTGCCTTTCTCCACAATCTTGTACTCCAGCCGCAGCGTAAAATCGCCAAACGTTTCCTGGTTCGCCAGCCAGTACGACTGCCCGTCTCCAATCACATGCAGACACCCGTCCACAACATCAAACCCGCTGTCCCAAAGCGGAAATACCTCCCCGTTTTCCTTATACGCCTCCCACCCGTCCAGCGTCTTGCCGTCAAACAGCGAAACAAATCCATCCTCGCAGCCAGGCTTACAGGTAGAGGAAGACGTTCTGGTAACGGTGCAACCCATCGCAAAAAAAGAAAACGACAACATCAACGACCAGACCAGATTGATTTTGGATTTCATGGGATTTCCTTTCACTTGATTTTATACCATAGAATACCGGTAATATTTATCGACACAAAAAACTTTTAAAAATACGTCTATTACAATGACCAGCCCTGCCGATACGCCCGCTGCACAAATTGATTGGCTTCCGGGCAATTGGTGACTTTCATGTTCGGTCCGTCCCACAGCAGTTTTTTCCACCCTGTGCGGATCGCCAGATTCCCCAGCAGCACAATTTCCGTAATGGGACCGGATACGTCAAAATTCGAACACGCCGGTCGAATCCCCTTGCACGCCTGCAGCCAGTCCCACTCGTGCGTCGCTTCATTGGGAGCCTCAATGCGAGGCAGTGTTTTTGGCGGACGTTTGTACTCCTTCATTTTGGTTTCGGGGATAATCCGCGGAGCTCCGCCATGACTGCCCGCGAGCATCGAACCTTCATCCCCAATCAGAAAATAGCCATTGTCATGGAGACCGCGGTTTTCTTCGAAGTCTTTTGGCGGAAATGGCTTGAGTCCTCCATCGTACCAGTATAATGTCACAGGAGGCATTTCACCCCTTGCAGGAAATTCATACTTGATAATCGAGGAAACGGGAGGTGTCTCTTTTTCCGCTGCTTCACGTTTTTCACCGGCATCCAGGTTCGTATACACAGCCTGCACGCTGGTCGGATACCCCAGCTTCAGCGCTACGATCGGCACATCCAGAATATGGCACCCCATATCACCCAGCGCACCGGTGCCGAAATCCCAGAAGCCTCGCCACTTCGTGGGCACATACAACGGATGATACGGCCTTTCCGGCGCCGGTCCCAGCCAAAGATCCCAATCCAGCTCCACGGGTACCGGGACTGTTTCGGCAGGCCTGTCGATCCCCTGAGGCCAGTGACCCGAAGGCCGATCCGTCCAGCAGTGTACCTCGCGAATCGGCCCGATCGCGCCGTCCGCCACCCACTCGATGGTCAGACGAGTACCATTGGTGGAATGCCCCTGGTTGCCCATCTGCGTCGCCACCTTATATTTGCGAGCCGCTTCGGTGAGCATCCGGGCTTCATAAATCGAATGGGTCAGAGGCTTCTGTACAAATACATGCTTGCCCATTTTCATCGCCATCATCGCCGCAACGGCGTGGGTATGATCCGGCGTTCCGACGATAACGCCGTCAATATTCTTCTCTTCTTTTTCCAGCATGATCCGGAAATCGCGGTATTTGGGCGTATTGGGCGCGTTTTTATAAATCCCAGCCGCCCGGCGGTCATCCACATCGCATAGGGCAACCATGTTGGCATACCGCTCGCAGTTGTTGATATTTCCCGCCGCCATGCCGCCCGCCCCGACGCTGGCCAGATTCAACATCTCGCTGGGAGGCGTCTGACCCGCTCCGCCCAGTACATGACGGGGTACGATAAAAAACGATGCCGTCGCCGCGGTACCCGCCGCCAGAAAATTCCGCCGGGAAACGCTCTTTGACGGGCCTGAAATGTTTTGAATTTTTGATTTCATGGTCATGGTTTCTCCAAAGGTTTGATCCAGATATTCCGGTACCACACCGGCGGACCCGGATAATGCTGAAATTCGATATAACCATATCGGGGCATGTCTTTAAACGCGGTTTTGAACTTGTTCTTCGTGCCATCCGGATTAAGCCCCGCCGTCGTCCACCGGTCCAGATCCATGTCAATAATCCCTTTGTCATTCAGCACCACGTAAATCCGGCTCCCCACCGCGGTAATCGTCATGCGGTTCCATTCCCCCGGCGGCCGGTACGCCTTCACCGAAGGCGCTACGCAGTCATAAATCGCACCGCAATCGCCCTTGCCCGGCGTTTGAGCTTCCCAGGAATCCAGTATCTGCACTTCGATTCCTGTCCCCCCCTGGTCATCCGGATCGCCGACGCGAATAAAAATTCCGCTGTTCGCCTTGGGAGCGACTTTAAAATCCAGATCGAGAACAAAATCGCCGAATTTCCGCCGCGTCGCGGTATCCCGAATCCGCGGCGCGTTTTCGTCGGTCATCTCTCCGTTCTCGAATATCCACACGCCTCGCTGAAATTCCGACAATCCGTTCGCCAGCAGATTCTGCCAGCCCTCCGCCGCCGAAGGCTCCGCATGCCGATCCTTGTAAATCTCCACGCACCGCTTCGACGATGCACAGGAACATAATCCAATGCCGCACACCACAATTCCCAATAAAAACCATTTATGTTTCATGATACAAACTCCGAAACTTAGGTGAAAAACTAGTCGCCGCAGGCGACACCGCTATTTTTTACCTTCTTAAAGGCTCCACCCGTCCCGGTACACCCTCCGAACAAACTGATTCGCTTCCGGAACATTTGTAACCGTCATGTTCGGCCCGTCCCACAGCAGTTTCTTGCCCTTGCAGCGAATTGCCAGATTCCCCATCAGCACAACTTCTGTCAGAGGCCCGGCATAATCAAACCCATCGGAAGCGGGCTTGTTTTCCTTGATACTTCGCAGCCAGTCCGCCTCATGCCCTTCGATTCCCCCCTCGATCCTCGGAATCGTCTTGACGGGTTTCTTGTAGGCACGCATTTTTGTCTCCGGAATGATTTGAGGCGTCCCTCCATGCTGACACATCATCGTCGCCTTGTCGCCCACAAACAGAATGCCGTCCGTGGGCAGCGTCCGTTCGCTTTCCAGCTCCGCCGGACGACGAGGCTTGAGTCCTCCGTCATACCAGGTCAGCGTAACCGGGGGCAGGATATCTCTCGCCGGAAACTCAAAATGGATAATCGAAGCAATCGGCGCCGTTTCTCGTTCGATCTCGTCCCGAGCTTCCCCATCGGCGGTGATCGTACAGGTCGCCTCCGCGCTTGTCGGATACCCCAGCTTCAACGCGTAAAACGGAAAATCCAGGATATGGCATCCCATATCCCCCAGCGCCCCGCAGCCGAAATCCCACCATCCCCGCCAAGATCCTCCCAGATAGCAGGAGTTATATGGCCTCACCGGCGCTGTACCAAGCCACAGATCCCAGTCCAGCGTATGCGGTATCGGATGGATTTCCTTCGGCCGGCCCATCCCCTGAGGCCAGTACCACCCCGGCCGATCGCTCCAGCAATGCACCTCCCGCACCGTTCCCAGTGCCCCGTCAGCGATCCACTCCGCACAGAGGCGAATCCCTTCCCCCGAATGACACTGCGTCCCCATCTGCGTAATTACCTTCGCCTCCCGCGCCGCTTCCGTCAGCATCCGGGCTTCATAAATCGAATTCGTCAGCGGCTTTTGCGTATAAACGTGCTTGCCCAGCCGGATCGCCGCCATCGTCGCTACCGCGTGAGTATGATCCGGCGTGGCGATAATCACCGCGTCAATATTTTTATGCTCCTTGTCGAGCATCACCCGGAAATCCCGGTATCTCGACGCCTGAGGATTCTGTTCGTATCGCCCCCGCGCCTTTTTATCGTCCACGTCACAGAGGGCGACAATGTTGGCCAAATTCGAATCTTTGCATTTGTTGATATTGTGCTGCGCCATGCCACCTGCCCCGATCGCTGCCACATTTACCAATTCACTGGGAGGAATTTGACCCGCCCCCCCCAGCACATGCCGGGGTACGATAAAAAACGATGCCGTCGCGGCACTCCCGGCCGCCAGAAAATTCCGCCGCGAGATCCGATTCGATTGGGATAGCGGTCTCTGATTTGCTGATTTCTTCATGATTTCACCTCATTCTGCAATATTAAGGTCTGATGCGCCACTCCAGAACGATCATTTCCTCCGCTTCAATCCGCACCGGAAACAATCCATCCCACTCCCTTGCTTTGGATTTCTTGTTTTTATAACGAGTCAGGCTCTTGGGACAAAGGGAAGCGCCCTGCACATCGCGGGAGTCCAGCGGACACAAGATTTCGCCTTGATCTCCATCATTGAGAAAGGCAAGCAGGATGGAATCCTCTCCTCGAAATCCCAGCCAGTTGACTTGTCCATGGACGGGAAGAATCGGATGAAACCCGCCGGGCGGCGTCCATAACTTAACATTTTGATGAATCGCTTTTCCACTTAGCAATTCTTCGTCGATCGCTATATCCCCTCCGGAGCGAACATTCGCTTCTCGAACCAGCCACCGCAGAGTCAGCGTTCCAACCTGGGCAATACACCAGTCGCTCCACCAGCTTTCAAAGCACGGCCCGACGATGGGAGCCATCTGCGTAGAATCCACAATCCAGACCATTGCGCCTGTTTCAGGCTGATACCACCACCCGATAGCCTTGGGAATCCGGGCAAACGGCTTCCAGAAATCATCCTGCGTAATCTGCCACGCCGT
>CAZOTP010000037.1:0-16873 GCA_964582655.1 uncultured Pirellulales bacterium
CCCGCCTGTCTGACGAATGAATTTCCCTTCCCCCCTGGCCGGCTGCGTTATGGTTTCTTTGTACGAAACCCTCGGTTTTCCGACCAGAACGCCGACTTTCAAATCGCGAACCAGCTTGTTTTGCAGGATCTCCAGATGCAATTCCCCCATCCCCTGGATCAGAATCTGACCGGTTTCCTTCAGATACTGTGTCTTGAACGTCGGATCTTCCCGTTTGAGAATTTCCAGCGCCTCGGACAATTTCGTTCGATCGCCGGCGGTCCGAGGCTCGATGGACAGGCTCATCACCGGTTCTGGAAATTGTATCGCCGCCAGCTCGATTGGCGTTTTCACCGAACACAGCGTATCCCCCGTCAGCGTATCCTTTAGTCCGATCAGCGCGACAATATCCCCCGCCTGAGCGGCTTCACACGTCTGCCGGTTATTTGCGTGCATCCGGCAGATCCGCGTCACATTCTCTTTTCGATCCCGCGTGGAATTCAAAATCCGCATCCCGGAGGTCAGGGTCCCCGAATACAGCCGTACAAACGTCAGGTCTCCGTGCTGGTCGGCTGTAATTTTAAAAGCCAATGCCACCAGAGGCCCTTCCGGATCGCACTTGCATTCCACGGGTTTGTCCGGCTTGCCAGGCTTGTGCGCCCCGATATTCGTTCGCTCCAGAGGACTTGGCAGAAAATGCACAACCGCATCAAGCAGCCGCCGGGTGCCGATACTTTGCAGCGCCGATCCGCAAAGCACCGGATTCGCCTGACCGGCCAGAGTCCCTTTCCGAAGCGCTGCGATAATTTCCTGCGGAGTAACCGGTTCATCCTGAACATATTTTTCCATCAAGCCATCGTCGAATTCCGCCGCCGCCTCGATCATCGAATGCCTCGCCTGCCGAGCCGGTTCCAGGAAATCCGCGGGAATATCCTTTTCCGTAAATTTGGATGCCACCTTGTCCTGCTCGAAATACAGCGCCTTCATTTCCAGCAGATCGACAAATCCCTGAAAACCGTCTTGGGAACCGATCGGAATCTGAATCGGAATGGGATTGGCTAGAAGTTTTTCCCGGATGCTTTTCACGGACATTTCAAAGTCCGCCCCGATTTTATCCATTTTGTTAATCATGCACAGACACGGAACAGCATATTTCTGGGCCTGGCGCCACACCGTTTCCGATTGCGCCTGCACGCCCTCGCTGGCGTCAAACACGGCAACCGCTCCGTCCAGCACGCGAAGACTCCGTTCCACCTCGACCGTAAAATCCACATGCCCGGGCGTATCGATCAGATTAATCGTATATCCCTTCCACGGACAGGTGGTCGCCGCCGCCGTGATGGTAATCCCCCGCTGCTGTTCCTCCTCCAGATAATCCATCACCGCCGTCCCGTCATGCACTTCCCCCAGTTTGTACGTCCGGCCGGTAAAAAACAGGATTCGCTCCGTGACCGTCGTTTTGCCGGCATCGATATGGGCCATAATCCCGATATTGCGTATCTTTTGCAGCTCCTTGGTCATCGCCTCGAATTCCCGACAGAAAACCCATAACCACTTTTATAACATGTACTTATAACACACAAACACCTGCTCCTGCCCTCATGACAACCGTACATGCTCCAATTACACAAATGCCACAACCAGGAGCCGGAACGCTCCGATTGTGGCATAAAATTTCGAGTAAAATCATTACCAGGCAAAATGCGCGAAGGCTTTGTTGGCATCCGCCATGCGGTGAACATTTTCCCGTGTCGTGATTGCCGCGCCTTCCTTCTTGAACGCCAGCGCCAACTCCTCGCCCAGACGGACTGCCATGGGTTTGCCTTTCTTGGCGCGGGAGGCTTCCAGAATCCAGCGGAACGCCAACGCCTGCTGACGGCTGGATTTCACCTGCATCGGAACCTGATAGTTCGAACCGCCCACACGCTTGCTACGGACTTCGATCATCGGCTTGACATTATTGATCGCCGTCTCAAATGCTTCCAGAACAGGAACGTCCTTTACGCGATTGGCGAGAATATCCATTGCCTCGTACATCACCCGGGTCGCGGCATTCTTCTTGCCGTCCCACATCATGCAGTTGATGAATTTGGCAACCAGCTTGCTCTCAAATTTCGCATCGGGTTTGAGATTCTCACTCGACGCGGTAAAACGCTTTGACATTCGCTTTTGCCTCCAGGCACATCTTCTTTATTAACAAATGGTTATGAAACTTTTCTCGGCCATTTAAACGCTTATTTCGGGGTCTTGGCGCCGTATTTACTGCGGCCCTGACGTCGGGCGTTGACCCCCAGGGAGTCCAGCACGCCGCGAACGATGTGGTACCGTACGCCAGGCAGGTCGCGTACCCTTCCGCCCCGAACCAGCACAATACTGTGTTCCTGCAGGTTGTGGTCGATGCCGGGGATGTAGGCCGTAATTTCCCTGCCGTTGCTCAGCCGAACGCGGGCTACTTTCCGAAGAGCCGAATTGGGCTTCTTGGGAGTTTGGGTCCGGACCAGAAGGCAGACGCCTCGTTTCTGCGGACATTGTTCCAAATCCGGTACGCGGGTTTTCCGCCGGACCGACTTGCGACCTTTTCGAACTAACTGATTGATCGTAGGCATCGATTTCTCCAACTAACCGCTAAAGTTTTTTACGAATTTTGTATTATGTTCAAATTCCGGTCGTTTGACAAGGAAAATTTACGATTTTGGCAGGATTCCCAACTGCTCGCGCAGCGCCGCCTCGGCCCGGGCTTCCTCATCCAGCCGTTTCTGATAATCCTCGGTTTCCAGCTCAACCGGCGTAGGCGGCTGGGCCAGATGCTTGACTTTGATCCCCAGATAGGGCTTAAATCCGGTGCCGGCCGGGATCAGATGCCCCAAAATCACGTTTTCCTTGAGACCGAGAAGGGGATCCACCTTACCGGAGATGCTGGCTTCCGTCAAAACGCGGGTCGTCTCCTGGAAGCTCGCCGCGGAAACAAAGCTTTCCGACTGCAGCGACGCCTTGGTGATGCCCAGCAGCATGGTTGTACCAGAGGCCGGGCGGCATTTTCCACCCCGGGCCGGATCCCCGCCGATAGCCAGAATCGGCTCGTTGACCTTCTCCAGTTCCGCCTTGCTGATCACCTGGCCGACCTTCAGATCGCTGTCGCCGGCATCTTCGACTTTCAGGCTTTGCACAATTTTTTCATTGGCCGTGCGGAACTGGAATTTATCCACCACATCGCCCGGCAGCAAATCGGTGTCGCCGGGATTATCCACCTTCACCTTGCGCATCATCTGCCCAACGATGATTTCAATGTGCTTGTCGTTGATTTTCACGTTCTGGGCGCGATACACATTCTGAATTTCCATCAGAAGATACCCTTGCAGGGCTTCCTCACCGCGAATGCGCAGAATGTCATGCGGGACCAGCGGACCGTCCGTCAGCGGCTCGCCCGCCTCCACATAGTCACCGGAGTGCACATTCAGGTGCTTGTCGTGCGGCACGTGATGCTCCACCTGCATCCCGGAATCCGACGATACCAGAATCGTCATCTTTCCGCGGCGCTTATCGCTTCGCAGTTCCACGCGGCCGGAAATTTCCGCCATCGCCGCCGGTTCCTTCGGCTTGCGGGCTTCGAACACTTCCGTGACGCGGGGCAGACCCCCGGTAATATCCTGCGTTCCGGTAATCGCGCGGGGCTGGTTGGCCAGCAGGGTCCCGGCTTTGATTTCCTGGCCTTCGTCCACCATGATGCGGGCCTTCGCCGGCAGATAGTGGAAATCCAGAATCTTTCCGTCCGTATCTTCGACGACGATTCGCGGGTGCTTTTCGCCCTTGTGCTCGATGACCACCGGCCGGGGCGCTACGGAGCCTTTTTCCGACTCTGTGCGGACGGTTTCGCCTTCCTCGATATCCTGGAATTTCACGATACCGGCGACTTCCGAAAGAATCGGCACGCTGTGCGGATCCCACTCAAACAGGGGCATGCCCGCCTTGACCTTCTGGCCGTCCTCCACCAGAATGTTGGCGCCATAGGAAACCCGATACCGCTCCAGTTCGCGATCTTTCGCGTCCAGAAGCAGGATTTCCCCGTTGCGCTTCAACGCCAGTTTCTGCTTGGTTCCATCCTCCAGAACCACATCCACGGCGTTCAGATCGCTGAATTTGACCGTTCCGGCCATCGCGGCGCGCATCTGGGTTTCCACCACGGCGCGCTCGGCGATACCGCCGGTATGGAAGGTACGCATCGTCAACTGCGTACCCGGCTCGCCGATGGACTGGGCGGCGATAATGCCGACCGCCAGGCCCTGCTCCACCAGCCGGCCTGTGCTCAGATCCACGCCGTAGCACTTCGCACAGACGCCCAGCGGACTTTCGCAGGTCAGCGTGCTTCGAACGCGAATCGTATCCAGACCCAGCTCTTCCACCCGCCGGGCCACATCCGGCGTGATAATGTCGTTTTCCTTGACGATAATTTCATCCGTAATCGGATTGCGGATCGTATCGCGGGCGCATCGGCCGATGATCATTTCCCTCAGTGGAATGGTGACCTGTTCGCCCTTGTAAATCGCGCTCTTATTAATCCCCTGCAGCGTCCCGCAGTCATGCTGATTCACAATGACATTCTGGGCCACGTCCGCCAGTTTGCGGGTCAGGTATCCGCTGTCCGCGGTTTTCAGCGCGGTATCCGCCAATCCTTTTCGGGCTCCGTGCGTCGAGCTGAAATATTCCAGCACGCTGAGGCCTTCCCGGAAATTCGCTTTGATCGGCGTTTCGATAATTTCGCCGGAGGGCTTGGCCATTAGAGCCCGCATGCCCGCCAATTGCTGAATCTGGTCCACCTTGCCGCGGGCGCCGGATTCGGTCATCAAAAACACGGGATTCAGGTACGGCACTCCGTCGCGCACGTCCTCTTTCAGTTCCCGCATCATTTCATTGGTCACCTGCACGCGGGCGTGAGTCCACGCGTCGATCACCTGGTTGTACCGCTCGCCGTCCGTCAGGGCGCCGGCGTTAAAATTCTTCATGATGCGGTCCACACGCTTCTGCGTTTCATCGATAATCTGCTGCTTCTTGCCCGGAATCCGAAGATCGGTCACGGAAATCGACAGCCCCGCCAGCGTCGCCTGTTTGAATCCGAGTTCCTTGATCTTGTCCAGAAGATCGATGGTTTCCGCTTTGCCCGTCAGCTCGAAGCAGTCGCTGATTACGCGGCTGAGCCCCTTCGACCCCAGCAGCATGTTGTAGAACGGCATGGTATCCGTCAAAATATCGTTGAAAATGCAGCGGCCCACCGACGTATCGAGGGTCGCTCCATATTCCGAATAATTGCCGTCGGCGTCCACGGCCCGCTTGGTTTTCGGCAGGCGCACCCGGATCTTCGCGTGCACCGAAACCTTCTTCTGTTCGTATGCCATCATCGCTTCAAAGGGACTGCTGAAGCACATTCCCTGCCCTTTTTCCCCGTCCCGGATCAGGGTGATGTAGTAATTGCCCAGCACAATATCCTGCGAAGGCGACATAATCGGCGATCCGTTCGCCGGCGAGAAAATATTGTTGGTCGCCAGCATCAGCACATGCGCTTCCGCCTGCGCTTCCAGGCTCAGCGGCAGATGCACGGCCATCTGGTCGCCGTCGAAGTCCGCGTTGAATCCGCGGCAGACCAGCGGATGAAGCTGGATCGCGTGTCCTTCAATCAGCTTCGGTTCAAACGCCTGAATGCCCATTCGGTGCAGCGTCGGAGCGCGGTTCAGCAGCACCGGATGCTCCTGAATCACTTCTTCCAGCACGTCCCACACGACCTCTTCCTGACGCTCCAGCATCTTTTTGGCGCTCTTGATGGTATCGGCCATCCCCTGCTCTTTCAGCCGGCGAATGACAAACGGCTGATACAGTTCCAGCGCGATTCGCTTGGGCAATCCGCACTGATGAAGCTGCAGCTCCGGACCGATCACAATCACGGACCGCGCTGAATAATCCACTCGCTTGCCCAGCAGGTTTTCGCGGAACCGGCCCTGCTTGCCCTTGATCATATCCGTGAGGCGCTTCAGCGCAGGGTTACTCGAACCCAGCACCGGGCGGCGGCAGCGGCCGTTGTCAAACAGCGCATCCACCGACTGCTGCAGCATGCGTTTTTCATTGCGGATAATCACTTCCGGCGCATTCAAATCCACCAGCTTCTTCAACCGGTTGTTCCGGTTGATGATGCGGCGGTACAGATCGTTCAAATCGCTCGTGGCGAAATTCCCGCTTTCCAGAAGAACCAGCGGACGGAGATCCGGCGGAATCACCGGTATCACTTCCATCACCATGTGCTCGGCCTGATTCTGGCTGTTCCGCAGCGACTCAATGATGCGAAGACGCTTGCTGATATCCTTGGATTTCTGCTGACTGCTGGTCTTTTCCAGTTCGGCGCGAAGCTGCACCGCTTCCTTGTCCAGATCCAGGTCCCGAAGCAGCGTCCGGATTGCGTCGGCGCCCATTTCCGCCTGGAAGGTGTTGCCGTATTTCTCAATCGCTCGCCGATAGTCTTCCTCGTTCAGAAGCTCCCGCTTCTTCAGGGGCGTATCCCCCGGATTGGTCACCACGTAATCCTGGTAATAGATAATCTTTTCCAGATCCGTGGTTTTCATGTCCAGCAGGTTCGCCAGACGCGAGGGCATTGCTTTAAAAAACCAGATATGCACGATCGGCGCCGCCAGATTGATATGCCCCATCCGCTTGCGGCGGACGCGGCTGTGCGTCACTTTCACTCCGCACCGGTCGCAGATAATCCCCTTGAATTTCGTGCCCTTGTATTTCCCGCAGGCGCATTCCCAGTCCCGTTCCGGACCGAAGATCCGCTCGCAGAACAGACCGTCTTTTTCCGGCCGGTAGGTCCGGTAGTTGATCGTCTCGGGCTTGCGCACTTCCCCGAACGACCAGCTTCGGATATCATTGGGGCTGGCCAGCGAAATCTTCACGGAACCATAATCGTTGATACGGTCGTAAATCGACTCAACCATCGGGTCCACTCCTTCGAGTAGAGGTATCCGGCGGATTTAACCAATCCGCTTCTTTTCCAATTGCATATTCAAACCTAAACCGCGAATCTCGTTGCACAACACGTCGAACGAAACCGGCGTGCCCGCTTCCAACGTGTTGGTGCCCTTGACCATGGATTCGTAAATCTTAGTGCGGCCTTCTACATCGTCGCTCTTCACCGTCAGAAGCTCCTGCAGAATATACGCCGTGCCGTACGCTTCCAGGCCCCACACTTCCATTTCTCCGAACCGCTGACCGCCCGTCCTCGCCTTGCCGCCCAGAGGCTGCTGCGTAATCAGGCTGTACGGGCCCGTCGCGCGGGCGTGAATCTTCTCATCCACCAGGTGATGCAGTTTCAGCAGATAGAGGTATCCGACCGTAACCTTCAGGTCGAACGGCTCCCCCGTCCGGCCGTCAAATAGGGTGACCTTTCCACCGTGGGGCATGATGGTATACAGACCGTGAGCGTCCGGCGTGGCTTTGTTTTCCTGGACAGATTTCTGGTCCGCCAGGACTTTCTGGTTCGCTTCTTCGACAACCCGATGCACATCCTCTTCGCTGGCGCCGTCGAACACCGGCGTAATCGCCTGGAATTCCAGGATTTTCGCCGCCCAGCCCAGATGTGTTTCCAGAATCTGCCACACCTTCATACGGCTGGGCACGCCCAGTGGATTCAGGAGAACATCCAGCGGTGTTCCGTCTTCCATGAACGGCATGTCTTCTTCCGGCAGAATCTTCGCAATAACGCCCTTGTTTCCGTGGCGTCCGGCCATCTTGTCGCCCACGCTCAGCCGCCGCTTTGTCGCGATATACACCTTGACCATTTCCAGCACGCCCGAGGGCAGCTCGTCGCCCCGCTTCATCTGCTGCAGTTTCCGCTGCATTTCCTCCTGAAGCTCCGCGATGCGGGCCTGGAACCGGACAATAATATCCTGCGCCTGCTCCCGCTTGGGCTTGGCCTTGATCCATTCCGGCTTGAATGTCTCGACCTGCTCCAGAATGACCTCGTCCACCGCGCTCATCCCCACCTTCTGATGGGTTGTCGGGTCGATAATCACCAGCTCCAGCTTGTCCTGCAGAACCTGTGCCATCTGACGGAAAACATCCGCAATCTTGTGCGACATCTCCTCTTTGTATTCCTTGATCGCCTTGTTCTGCGCCTTCCGCTGCTCATCGTTCATGTACATGCGGCGGGAGAACCGCTTGGTGTCGATGACAATCCCCTCTTCCCCGCTGGGCACTTCCAGCGAATCGTTCTTCACATCTTCGCCTGCCCGGCCGAAAATCGCGTACAGCAGCATCTCTTCCGGCGACAGCTCACTTTTGCTCTTGGGCGACACTTTCCCCACCAGAATGTCTCCCGGCCGGACATACGTGCCCACCCGCACCACACCGCCCTCATCCAGGTTCGCCAGCGCCCGCTCCGACACGTTGGGGATATCCCGCGTGAACTCCTCGCGGCCCAGCTTGGTCTCCCGGATTTCCACCTCATACTCTTCGATATGAATGCTCGTGTACGCGTCTTCCTTCACCAGCTTCTCGCTGATCAGAATCGCGTCCTCGAAATTATACCCGTCAAACATCATGAAGCCGACCAGCACGTTGCGCCCCAGGGCCAATTGTCCTTCGTGCGTTCCTGCGCCATCCGCAATAATCTGGCCCGCTTTCACCTTCTGCCCCATCTGCACGATCGGCTTTTGATTCAGGCACGTCCGCTCGTTCAGGCCTACGAATTTCCGAAGCTCATACTCATCGGCGTCATCGATCACGATTCGCAGGGCATCTACATACGTAATGGTGCCTGCTTTTCGCGCACGAACCACCATGCTGCTGTGTTTGGCCACTTCCGGCTCGATGCCCGTGCTCACAATCGGAGCTTCGGTCCGGATCAGCGGAACCGCCTGGCGTTGCATGTTCGATCCCATCAGCGCCCGGTTCGCGTCGTCATGTTCCAGAAACGGAATCAGCCCCGCCGATACGCCCACGGTCTGCTGCGAGGCGACATCCACATACTGGATCTCGCTGCTGTCCACCTGCGCCAGGTCTCCCTTGACCCGCGCCAGCGCAGGCCCCTCTTTCAGCTGTCTCGTACCGGGCTTAATCACGTCTGTGGGCGACAGAATCGCCTCCATCTCCTCATCCGCCCGGAGATACACCACATCCTTGATCTGCCCCTTTTCCACCTTGTAATACGGTGTCACCAGGAATCCGTACTCGTCCACGTCCGCGTAAATACTCAGCGAGGCGATCAGACCGATGTTGGTTCCTTCCGGCGTCTCAATCGGGCACACACGGCCGTAGTGACTGATGTGCACGTCGCGCACTTCGAAGCCCGCCCGCTTGCGGTTCAAGCCGCCCGGCCCCAGCGCCGACAGACGACGCTCATGTGTCAACTGGCTCAGCGGGTTGGTCTGGTCCACCACCTGGCTCAGCTCGCCCCGGCCGAAGAAGAAATCGATGGCGCTGGTGATGCTCTTGCTGTTGATCAGCTCGGCGATCCGCCCCAGCTGCGTCGGATCCTTGATGCTCATCCGCTCCTGCACGGAACGGCGAAGCTTCAAAAAGCCCTTCCGCAGCTCATCCGCCGCCAGTTCGTCAATCGTCCGCAGACGCCGGTTCCCCAGATGATCGATGTCGTCCAGTTCCCCTTCCCCGTTGCGCAGCGCCACAATGTATTTCAGTGCGTTGAGAAAATCTTCCGGACGAAGCGTCATCACGTCTTCGCTGATGTTCTGATGGAACTTCCGGTTCAGGCGGAACCGCCCCACGCGGCCCAGACGATACCGGTTTTCATCGTAAAACTTCTCACGGAAGAAGATTTTCGCCTTTTCGAGCTGCACCGGATTGCCCGGACGAAGACGGGCGTAAATTTTCTTGATGGCGTCCTCATGATTCTCGCTGGTGTCTTCCGCCAGCGAATTCAGAAGAATCGGATCGGCCACCTTCTCGATCACCTCCACTTTCTTCAGGCCGGACTGTTGAATCTTCTGCAGCGCCTGGCCGATCTGGCAGCCCGCCTTCACCAACTCCTCCCCGTTTTCCTTGTCGATGATCGCACCCACCGCCCACATCTCCGCCTTGAGCTGATCCACCTCCATCATTTTCGTCGGATAAAATTCCCGCAGAATCGCTTCCGTGGATCCGTATTTCTCATCCATCGCCCGCAGAAACGTCGTCACGCTGATCTTGGACGACTGGTCAATCCGGACCACCATTACGTCCTTCTTGGTCACGTTGATCTCCGTCCAGCTCCCGCGCTCCGGAATAATCCGGCAGCCGTGCAGCGGACGGTCCGTTTCCAGCGTCTCCACCACAAAATCCACGCCGGGACTGCGGTGAAGCTGATTCACGATCACGCGCTCCGCCCCGTTGATGATAAATTCCCCGCCGCCGATCAGAATCGGCATTTCTCCCAGGTACACATTGTCATCCATCATGTCGGCCGAATCCTTGCGGACCAGGCGGCACTGGACTCGCAGCGGAAGACCGTAGGTCAGCTTCAGCTGGCGGCATTCATCCGGGCTGTACCGGGGCTTGCCCAGATCGTACCCCAGATATTCCAGGCGCATGTTCTCGTCATAACTGACGATCGGGAATATCTCCTTCAGCAAACAGTCCAGCCCCGACCCTTCATACACCGTCTTCTCCGCATTCCCCCACAACAGACGGTCGTAGCTGCATCGCTGCAGCCGGGTCAGATCCGGAATCTCAATCGCTTCTTGAAACAACCCGAAACGGCGAATTTCCTTGACTGCCATTCCATGCTCCTTGAATGTTCAGTTCCGCAACACCGCATATTCGGCGGTTTTCGTAAAACAGCGACGGCCGTGCGGGACGTTTCGTCCCGCACGTGCCAGTCTCGCTTCGTTCTTCACTTATTGCAATTCGACGGTCGCGCCGACCTCTTCCAGCACCTTCTTCAGGGCTTCCGCGTCGGCCTTGCTCATGTTCTCCTTCACCGTCTTGGGAGCGCCATCGACCAGATCCTTGGCTTCCTTCAGACCCAGACCCGTCGCGCCGCGCACTTCCTTGATCACCTGAATCTTCTTCTCGCCGGCCGCCTTCAAAACCACGTTGAAGGAGGTCTTCTCTTCCGCCGGGG
Source organism: uncultured Pirellulales bacterium (assembly GCA_964582655.1). Lineage (GTDB taxonomy): Bacteria > Planctomycetota > Phycisphaerae > Sedimentisphaerales > SM23-30 > CAZOTP01. The sequence continues at coordinate 11,078 of CAZOTP010000037.1, forward strand.
CCGCCGCAGCGCCAGCCGCCGGGGCCGCCGCCACCGCTACCGCGCCCGCCGCCGGCTCGATCCCGTAGGTCTCTTTCAGATAATCCGCCAGCTCCTTCGCCTGAAGAAGCGTCAATCCCACAATCTGATCTCCGAGTGACTTGATCGCATCACTTGCCATGTTCAAACTCCATATCTGCTAGCACTACAACCGACTGAAGAGCCAAGGCACTCGCCTTGTTTTAACCCCGAGGGGACAGTCCAGTCAGATAGACGTCGTTCCTTAGGCCGCCTTCTCCTGCTTGTCGATAATCGTTTTCAGGCAACCGGCAATCACGCCCGCCGGGCTGGTGATCACGCTGGCCAGCTTCCGGGCGGGCGACTGGGTAATCATCACCACCATCGCCTGAAGTTCCGCGCGGCTGGGCATCTTGGACAGCCCCACCGCGGCGCCGGCATCCAAAACCTGACCTTCCAGATACCCACCCTTAATCTCCAGAAGACTCTGCTTCTTGTTCCATTCCACCAGCTCTTTGGCCACATCCACGATGCTCTCCCCGCCATACGCCACCGTGCACGGACCGGCCAGGATCTCCGACACCGCCGGCATCCCCAGGTCCGAAAACGCCCGGCTCGCCAGGGAATTCTTCACCACCGTCAGGCGAATCCCCTTCTTGCCCAGCTCGTCGCGAATCGTGTTATTCTCGATCCCGTCGATTCCGCGCATGCTCACAATCACGAACTCATGCACGTTCTGAAAACGGGACTTCATTTCATCGATAATTAAACTCTTGACTTTCTTGCTCATATAGGCCTCGGTTCTTTCCGATAATGAATTCTGTTTAAGCTTCCGCCACATTCACCTGGACGGAGGGACTCATCGTTGCCGAAATACAGCATTTCTTGATATAGGTGCCTTTCGTCGTGGATGGCTTCATCTTCTTGATCAATTCCAGAAATGCGTTGATGTTGTCCACCAGCTTGGGGGCGTCAAATTCCAGTTTTCCGACGACCGCGTGAACGTTCCCGCCGGTGTCGTTCCGGAATTCCACTTTGCCCGCGGCATATTCCTTCACCGCCTGCTCCACATCCGCCGTTACCGTCCCGCCTTTGGGTGAGGGCATCTTGCCCTGCGGCCCGAGCACACGGCCCAGCTTGCCCACTTTGCCCATCAGCCGGGGGTGAGCGATCGCCACGTCGAAATCCAGCCAGCCCTTCTGCACTTTATCGATCAATTCATCCGCGCCGGCTTCGGTGGCGCCGGCGGCCTTGGCCTTGTCCTGGTCCGCCCCTTCACAGAACACAATCACCCGAAGGGACTTGCCGATCCCGTGCGGAAGCGAAATCGCTCCCCGGATCGCCTGGTCGGCCTGTTTCACATCGATTCCCAGATTAATCACGCATTCCACAGACTGGTTGAACTTGGTCGTACCCCACTCCTTCAGCTTGGCCACTGCCTGCTCCAGAGACAACGCCTGCTGGGGCACGCCCTCCGCACACTTTTTGTAGCGTTTGCTTCGAAAACGCATAAGTCACCTCGCGAATGTTCGCTCCCACTGTTACGGGCCGTGGTTTGCCCTCGTTTCTCTTCTACCAGAAAACAAACCGCTATCCGTCCGTGCAACAGACGGTTCGGTCCTTTACTTCACGACTTCAATCCCCATGCTCCGGGCCGTCCCTTCGATGATTTTCGCCGCCTGATCCACGTCAAACGCGTTCAAGTCGGCCAGCTTGGTTTTGGCGATTGCCTTCACCTGATCGTGGGTCACCTTGCCTACTTTTTCCTTGTTCGGCACGCCGCTGCCCTTGGCGATGCCCGCCGCCTGTTTGAGAAGCTCCGCCGCCGGCGGGCTCTTGATCACAAAGGAAAACGTCCGGTCCTTGTACACCGAAATCTCGACGGGGACAATCATCCCGTTCTGGTCCTTCGTCCGCTCGTTAAACTGAGAGACAAACTGACCGATATTCACGCCATGCTGACCCAGCGCAGGGCCAATCGGGGGAGCGGGGGTCGCTTTCCCGCCGGGAGCCTGTAATTTAATAACTGCGGTTACTTCTTTCGCCATACGTTTCACTCACTCACTGATTATTCCGGCGCCATCCGCCGGCGAATTCTTATACGCGTTCCAGTTGCCAGTACTCGATATCCAAAGGCGTCTCGCGCCCGAAAATCGTAACAATCACCCGAACTGTGCCCTTCTCCGAATCAATCTCGTCCACGCTCCCCTCAAATCCTTCAAACGCCCCTTCCTTGATCTTGATCTGGTCGCCCTTCTTGAATTCCATCTGAATCGACGGGCTTTCCTCCGGCCGTTCCGCCTGGTTCAGCATCTTGGCTACATCCATCGTGCTCATCGCCGTGGGCTTGTTTTCCGTTCCCACAAAATCGCCCACACCCGTAATTTCCTTGATGACAAACCACGACCGCTCCGGTATATTGCCCTGTTCCGTCAGCGCCATCTCCACAAACACGTATCCGGGGTACAGCTTGCGCTCATACACCCGCTGCTTGCTGCCTTTCACGCGTTTGATCCGCTCCGTCGGAACCAGAACTCGACCGATCTCGTCTTCGAGGCCTTCAATCTGGACCTTGCGGACCAGCGTGTCGCGAACCTGCTCTTCCCGGTTCGACGCGACCCGAAGCACATACCATTTTTTTTCACTTGTCTGAACCAATGCCTGTGCCTTTTTCTCGTATTACATGCCTTGAAAATCGCTAAATCCCTTGAGCACGCCGATTTTCTGAAAAACAATTTGAAAGAAAAAATCCACCACAGCCAGAAACACCGCCATCAGAATGACCGTCACAATCACGACTTTTGTCGATGTGACGATTTCCTTCCGGGTGGACCACGATACCTTTTTCATCTCGCCTTCCGTGGCGATCAGAAAATCAGCATACTTCGGCGTATTCAAAGTCCGGAACACCAGCCAGCTCAATACCAGAAACAGAATCGCCGGGATTCCCGCCTGGACCCAGATCTTCACGCTGTCTTCCAGTCCCGTGATCCCCTCCAGCTTGTGATACAGCGCCAGGCACCCGAGAATAATGAGCAAACCCGCTCCCACCGCCGTGCCCAGCCGCGTATAATAGCCCTGTCCTTTTTTGTAAAATTCCAGCTTCATACTCGCGATTCCTTTCAACAGGCCAGGAGGGAATCGAACCCCCAACCTGCGGTTTTGGAGACCGCTGCTCTACCAATTAAGCTACTGGCCTGTGTCACCCGGTCAGGGTTCATGGGATGTATTATTTCTTGCGCAACTTGTGGACCGTTCGCTTCCGGTCTCGCTTGCAGTATTTTTTCAATTCCAATTTCGGGATGCCCCCCACCACGTTCACCGGCGTGCGATAATTGCGTTCCCCGCACTCGGAGCATTCCATCCAGAAATATTCTCTCTTGGCTGCTTTTGCCATACTCGTTCCTATCGGTAGCTGATTCCGGCTTCCCGCCGATATCCCGTTCTTCGGGATAACGACAAACCGAAAATCCAGAGTTCTTCATGGCCCCGGCGCCGCTGAGGCACCCGGGCCATGAAGCCCCGGCTTGCAATTTACTTGATCACCTTCGTTACGACGCCGGCGCCGACCGTTCGGCCGCCTTCCCGAACTGCGAACCGAAGTCCCTGCTCCATCGCGATGGGGGAGATAATCTCCGCTTCGCACGTAATGTTGTCGCCGGGCATGCACATTTCCGCTCCGCCCAGCAGCTTCAAACCGCCCGTTACGTCCGTCGTCCGGAAATAGAACTGCGGACGGTAGCCGGTGAAGAACGGCGTATGCCGGCCGCCTTCCTCTTTCGTCAGCACGTACACCTCGCCCTCGAAATGTGTGTGAGGCGTAATGCTACCCGGCTTGGCCAATACCATGCCGCGTTCCAGATCCTGCTTTTCAATACCGCGGAGCAAAAGACCGACATTGTCGCCGGCGATGCCCGAATCCAGCGTCTTATTGAACATTTCCACGCCCGTTACCGTCGTCTTGCGGGTTTCGCCCAGACCGACGATTTCCACTTCATCGCCCACTTTCACCATGCCGCGCTCAATTCGGCCCGTTCCCACGGTACCGCGGCCCTTGATCGAGCACACGTCTTCCACCGGCATCAGGAAGTCCTTGTCGGTCTCCCGCTTCGGTTCCGGCACAAACGTGTCAATCGCATTCATCAGCTCGGCAATGCACTTGGTCTTTTCCGGATCTTCCGGATTCATCAGTGCCAGGCTCGCCGATCCACGAATCACCGGGGCGTTGTCCCCGTTGAATTCATACTTGTTCAGAAGTTCGCGAACTTCCAGTTCCACAAGCTCCAGTAGCTCCGGATCGTCCACCAGGTCCACCTTGTTCAGGAACACCACCAGCGCCGGCACGTTCACTTGGCGGGCCAGCAGCACGTGTTCGCGCGTCTGAGGCATCGGCCCATCCGCCGCGGATACCACCAGGATCGCGCCGTCCATCTGGGCGGCGCCGGTAATCATGTTCTTGATGTAATCCGCGTGACCCGGGCAGTCGATGTGGGCATAATGACGCTTCTCCGACTCGTATTCCTGATGACTGGTTGCAATCGTCAGAATCTTGGTCGGATCGCGGCGGCCCTGGGACTCCGAGGCTTTCGCTACTTCATCGTAACTGACCGCCTTGGACAATCCTTTCTTCGCCTGTACCACGGTAATCGCCGCCGTCAACGTCGTCTTGCCATGGTCGATGTGTCCGATGGTCCCCACGTTCACGTGAGGTTTCGTTCGTGTAAAAACCTCTTTTGCCATTAGGTAGTCCTCCTAAATCACGGCAGTTATTGATCTCAATTACACTCCGGCCGTCGATTCTCTGTGCGACCGACAACCTTCGATTCCTGTGTATTCTTTCAAGCCGACGGCCGGCCTGAATTCTTCACTCAAGCTGCTGGTGGGGGTTGAACCCACGACCTCGTCCTTACCAAGGACGCGCTCTACCACTGAGCTACAACAGCTTGCCCAAAACCTCAAAACAAAAAAATCACTCTTTCCAGGCCTTCCTCTACAAAAATCCGCCTCCTACTACTGGCATCCGCGGATTCTCTAAGCCTGGATCGGGCTTATTTGTCTCATCTGTCATGTTAGAATTTCACAGCATATATACTTATTTTAAATTTTCCAACGAAAAATCCTCAAATTTAAAAAATATTTTCACGTATTAACTAAATAACAATAATTTTACATATGTTTTAAATTTAACAATAATATTTCGGAAAAAAAGGCGGAAAAACCTTGGGAGATACTAAAAATGTCTTCCTAACTCATTATATTGCAGTGAATTATATGTTATATCCCAAAAAAATTATGCCATTGATTACGTTATTACTTATAGATGTTCTCTTTTACATCTTTATTACGATTTAACTTCTCTTCATTTTGGTATGTTCCAGATAAATCCAACATCCGCACCACCTCTTGATGCCCGCACTCTATAATAGGTCAACAAAGCCTGAACTGCCGCCAACCAGAGTACCAAGAAAAAATCCATGCGATGAAATTCATTACATTCTCATTTATATGGCTTACGGTGATTTCAAACGCTTTCTCCCAGACGGCATATTATTATGTTTCTCCCGATGGAAGCGATGAAAATCCAGGTTCGCTCATCGCTCCGCTGGCCGGCATTTCCAAGGCCCAGGAAATGATCCGAACCGCTATTCAAAAAGGATCCGACGGCCCCTTTACCATCTATTTCCGCCAGGGAAATTATTATCTGAACTCTACTGTTACGCTGGGATCCCAGGATTCTGGCGTACCGGATTCCCCCATTCTCTGGAGGGCTTATCCGGGAGAAGAAGTATCGTGGATCGG
>CAZOTP010000038.1:0-16838 GCA_964582655.1 uncultured Pirellulales bacterium
TCAATCGCGTATCATCATGCGGATGAAGACGATTCAATATCCGCTCTCCGACGGCCGGCAGAAAAATCAGAACCAGGGCGATATACGCCCCGATTGTGCCCAGAAACAACAGAAAAAACCACCCGGGCCCAATTGACGCTGGATTCAGCTTGTCGAAAAGAGAAATGCTTCCTGGCACAATGGTCTGAATTGAATGCCGTTTTAACTGAACGCACACCGCAAACAAAATCAGACTGAACAAGTCTGTGATCACCGTGGACGCCAGAACCGCCACCCCAAACCGAGTCTTGGCCGCCTTCAACTCCCGGATTATCGGAAATACAATCCCCACAGAGTGCGATGCAAAGAGCGATGCATACACCCACTTTCCGATGGTATCCTCCGGAACAAACAGGCTATATACACCATAGCCTGCCAATGCGGGCAGCGCAAACGTCAAAACGCTCAGCGAAACAATCGCCTTTTTCTCGGTCCGAAGCATCCGAAGGTCCACCTCCATCCCCGCCAGCGTCATTAAAAAAACCAGCCCTAGAAGCCCCAGCGCATCCAGTACCGTATAAAGCTGTTCCGTCGGATATCCGCGGCCCAGAAAACGGTTCAGCATCCGGATTAAATCGATCCCGTGCGGACCAATCAGAATGCCCGTCAGCAGAAAGGCAATAACCGACGGAACATAATACCGGCGCAGCAGTTGCGGAACGATGGCAATCAGAACCATCAGAATAAGAAACATCAGTAAAAAAGTCAGGCCCGTCATCGGTTTTTCCACAGGGCGGTTTCGTTTGGATCGATTCTGAGGGATTTCCCTATCCATCACAAGAAAATTCTCGGTTGCTGATTTCCCCGGCGGTCCCTGGTGATATGGATTAACGGAGCCGCTCCATCGCCCAGCACCTCCGCGAAGCAGGCCGACTCGTCTGCATCTCCTCCGACACCTCCTTTCTCGACAGCCTCGGCGTCGAAAAATGCAAAAGCGGCCTTGTCGAACCCGCCACCTGCCATTCCGTTCTTAATACAATACGTCATAACTCTATTTTATACAAGTTGTTACGGCATATTCATGCACATCGAATGACTCCCATGTTTAGTCCCTACAAAGGATTTCGTTTTTCCGGCAATTAATAAAAAGAGTGTTAACCCGGCCGTCTCTCAATGCGTTTTTCTTTGATTTTCCCCCGGAACCAATGATACACTACAATCCGATATGATTGTTGTTGATGTCCAAAATACAAAGAGGTCTGGAGCATCTCATGGCACCGGGATTTTTTGACAAGAACGAGATCGATCAGTTTGTTTCCAGGCAGATGGAGACCTGGCAGAAAGGGCTGGAGGGAAAGGGAGCGTTCCGCAAGTGGCTCGCGGGGCAAAAGGAGATTCACTACATCACGATCAGCCGTCAGACGGGAAGCGGCGGTGAAGAAATCGCCCGGCTTCTGGCGGAGCAGATGGGCTGGCAGCTCTACGACAAGGAAATCCTGGACTACATGGCAGAGAACATGAAGGTCCATGTCAAAGTCCTGGAAAGCGTGGATGAAAAAACCATCGGCTGGATCCGGGACACCATCGCGCCGTTGTTCAGCACGGAACGGACCCCGCACGTGGAGCAGATGACGTATTACAAGCATCTGTGCCATGTGCTGCATATTCTAGCTCAGCACGGACAGGCGATCCTGGTGGGCCGGGCGGCGGGATTGATCCTGCCGAGGGAAAAGGGATTAACGGTGCGGATTGTGGCGCCGTTCGAAGTGCGATGCGAACGATACGCTCGTCAGTACGGTATGTCTGTGGAGGACGCCCGAATGATCGTGGCGAAAACGGATGCGAATCAAGCCGCTTTTGCCAGAGAGTTCGTGGGGAAAGATCTGGAGGATCCCGAGCATTACGATCTGATCTGCAATACGGAGCGGTTCTCTCCGGAGTCGGCCGCGAAAATTATCTGGCGAGCGTTCGATCAGCGCATGGTGGATGAACACATCGAGAAAAAACACAAGGATGCCCGCATTGCGGCTCTGGTGGAGCAGCAGATGAAACAGTGGAAAGATAGCCGGCGAGACAAACCGGCCGTCGGCGCCTCTTCCGCTCGCGAGTCCGAACCTCGTATCGGATATATCTGCATCGGGCGGCAGGTCGGCAGCGCCGCCGAAGAGGTGGCGCTTCGGCTTTCGGATCTGATGGACTGGCAGGTATATGACCGGGGGATTCTCGATTATATGGCGGAAAACATGCATGTGCATGTGCAGCTTCTGGAGACGGTGGATGAACGGACGCAGAGCTGGATCCAAAAAACGCTGCTGCCTCTATTTAAAACCGATTCCCAGTCCCAGGTGAAAGAAACCCGGTACTGCGAGCATCTGGCGGCGGTGCTGCTGGTCCTGGCGGAACACGGCAAGGCGATTCTGGTGGGCCGGGGGGCCAACCAGTTTCTGCCTCGCGAAAAGGGGCTGAGCGTTTTCATCAGCGCATCGTTCGAACAGCGAGTAAAACGGTACGCCAGGGGGGCGGGAATCTCCGAAGAGGAAGCCTCCACGGCGTTGACGGCCGTTGACAAGGAACAGGCTCGTTTTGTCAAATATTTCACGGGGAAAGACCTGCTGGATATGTCGCATTACGATCTGGCATTGAATACCGACAAGCTGGCCCCCGTTTCCATCGCCAAAATCATCTATCGAGCGATGGATCAGATAGATCCTTCGGTCTCCTCGTCAGCTTCATAATTCACGGACCTTTTCCCGGCAGGAAAAAACGCATGGACCGGCTAACCACCGATCAACTCCGACTGGCCTCGGTGATCGCTCACCAGCTCAAGGCGCCGGTGGCGGCGGTGGCGACCATTCTGCAGACGCTGCTGGGAGATTTTGCCGGCCCCCTGAATCCCAAACAGCGGGAAATGCTGGAAAAAGCGCTGGCCCGCTGCCACGAATCCACCGCAACGGCGCAGAGACTCTTAACCCTCGCCAACGCGCTGGAGAATCCCAAACTGCTGGCCGGCTCCGCCGATCCGGTCGCCGCCGCGTATGCCATCCATAAAACGTATGCTGAAGAAGCATTGAAACGGCATATTCATTTTACCCTGGACCTGGGGAATGAATCCCCCCTGGCCTGGGTACGCCTGGATCCGGCGGCGCTGATGGAGATTTTCGATGCGCTGATTCACAACGCGCTGAAATACACTCCGGATCATGGGAAAATCCGTTTGCGCATCCGCCGTGATGCGGAACCGGGAATGCTTTTTTGTTCCGTCGCGGATTCGGGCATCGGGATTGCGCCGCAGGACCGTGACAAAATCTTTACGCCGTTTTATCGTTCGGCGTCGGCGCGAAAATCCGCCCGTCCGGGGACGGGGATCGGGCTGGCGTTTGTGAAAAGCGTGGTGGAAGCGGTGGGCGGAACGATCCGGATTGCAACGAGCGATCTGGGCGGGGCGGAATTTCAGATTCATCTGCCGGCGCAGGCATTTCCCTCGACTCCGGCTACAGGAGACTCGGCCATGTACAGACCCCTGAAAGTGATTATCGTCGGCGGAGTGGCCGCCGGTCCGAAGGTCGCGGCCAAGGTGATGCGACTCATGCCCCACGCAGAGGTGACCATCATCGACAAAGGGAAGTTGCTTTCCTATGCCGGCTGCGGACTGCCGTATTACATTTCCGGCGTGGTTCGGGACCAGAGCCAGTTGACCAGTTCCGCCGTGGGGGTCGTCCGGGACCCGGTGTTTTTTCAAAAAGTGAAAAATGTGCGCGTCCTCAATCAAACGGAAGCGCTGGATATCAACCGTTCGCAAAAACAAATCCACGTGCGGGACAATTCGCGGGGCACGGAATCCTGGCTGGAATACGATAAGCTGGTTCTGGCGACGGGGGCGGCGCCAATGATCCCGAATCTGCCGGGCATTCATCTGAAAAATATTTTTTCGCTCCATGGCGTAACCGACGCCGAAGGCATCAAGGCCGCTCTGGATTCCGGTCGCGCCCGCGATGTGGCCATTATCGGCGGAGGTCTGATTGGGATCGAAGTCACCGAGGCCCTGGCGCGAAAGGGCTGCCGCGTGACTATTCTGGAAAAACGATCCCAGATTCTCCGGATTCTGGACCGGGAGATGGCCCTGCTTGTCGAAAAGCACCTGGAGTCGAAGGGGGTCAAGGTTCTCACCGAGACGAATGTGGAGGGATTCGAAGGCGCCGACCGCGTACAGACAGTTGTCACCGACCGGACCGTGATTCCCACCGATCTGGTGATTCTCGCAGCGGGGATCCAGCCCAACGCGGAACTGGCGCGCAAAGCCGGGCTGGAAATCGGCGTCACAGGCGGAATCAAGACCAATGAACGGCTCCAGACCTCCGATCCGGATATTTACGCCGCCGGCGATTGCGTGGAATCCATTCACCGGATTACCGGCCAGCCCTGTCATACGCCGTTCGGGTCCATTGCCAATAAACAGGGGCGCGTGGTCGCCATTAATCTGTGCGGAGGCAGCGACATGTTCCCGCCCGTGCTGAACAGCATTGCCTGCCAGGTGTTCGATTATTCCATCGCGTGCACAGGGCTGACGGAATTCGAGGCGAGAAAACACAATTTTGAACCGGTGTCGGTGCTGTCGCCGGGTCCGGACCGGGAACATTTCGCCCCGCGTGCGAAAACCCTGATGCTGAAACTGGTGGTGGATGCCAAAAGCCGCCGGCTGCTGGGAGCGCAGGCGATTGGTCCGGGGCGCGGCGACAAACGCATTGACGCCGCCTGTCTGGCGATTACGGGGCAATTCACCATCGACCAGATCGCCAATCTCGACCTCTGCTACGCGCCGACGTTCTCGCCGGTGATGGATAACCTGATTACCGCGGCGAATATTGCGCGAAACAAACTCAGCGGCGACATGATCGGGATTACGGCCATGGAAATTATGGAACTGCGGCAGAAGAATGCGGATTTTGTGTTTCTCGATGTCCGCACGCACCCCGAATACGAACACATGAGGCTGGCAGGAACGACGCATATCCCCCTGGGCGCCCTTCGCGACCGGCTGGCGGAACTGCCCCGGGAAAAACCCATCGTTACGTTCTGCAACATCTCCCTGAGAGGTTATGAAGCGGCCCTGATCCTCCGCGCCAATGGCTTTTCCGATGTGAAGGTCCTGGACGGCGGTCTGGAGATGTGGCCCTACGAAAAGTTGCAGTAGCTGATAGGCAAGAGATTATTCGCCGTAGAGGTTATTTCCATCGCATACGGATTGCAGGCAAAACGCTTCCGGCTTCCATTCCTTGGGGCGGGCGAAATGCGATTTCCAGCCGGTCCGCCGAGGAATCCCAAGAGAGAATGTTTCCGTTCTCGATATGCAAAGGCCGACCCATCCCCCCTGCCGCAAGGCACATGCGACATTCGCCCTTTCCACCGGCGCACACCATCCGCAGTTCTTTTATTGAATCGTTCCATTCCCATTTGAGGAGTCGGGCATCGATTTTTTCCAACCTCACAGGGTGGCCGGCGTACATGCGGCTTTGCAAGAATCCACCCGGTTCGAGTGTATGATGAAAAATAAGAGTATGATTCTCGCGATTATATTCCATGCCGTCGATTCCGGTGATTCCGGAAAAATTCTCGATGCCATAATCCTTCATGTTCAACGTTAGACGACCCGTTTTTCGACTGTCCGACGGATTAAACAAAAATATCCAGCCGCCTTCAGGGAGCAAATGAGCAAAACCATCAATCTCATCGGGCTTCCACCGGTTTGCGATCTGCTGCATATAAACATCGTCTTCGACTGTTTCCATTGGAATCGGAGGTCTCTCATCAAACAAAGGCTGATAAATACCCAGATATTTCAGATTCTCTTTTCGCCACGAGGCCCATTTTTTCAGGATCGCCTTTTGAACCTCCGTCACCCTTTCGGTGGAGCCTGTAATGCCGCACTGGGCAGAGGAGCCAATCGTGGAGGCGCATAAGTAATCCAGCGTTGCCGGATCGATGCAGTCGGTGCTGGCCCATCCCTGATGAATCGCCGTCGCCGGGTGGGTGGCCGCCATGTGATGCAGCAACGCGCGGTAAAAATAGGCCTCCCGTTTCCAGTCGGGCCGATACTGGTAATCGGCGGCCCAGACTCCATGATGCTTCCCGAGCAGATTCAGGCCCGACGGAATGCTTTCAATCCAGATTCCGGGCCTGGCGCTTCGCACCGCATCCAGAATCTCCATCCACTTCATCCATACCGCACGGTGTGAATACCCCGCCAGGTGATCGTGGGAAGAATTGCAACAGGGCTTCCAGAAACTGTAATAGTCCAGCAGACACACGTTATCGATCTTCAGGCAGTCAAGCTGCAAATCGGTAACCAGTTGAATATATCTTTGTTTCAGATAGTCGCCGTATCCGCTTGCCAGACACATCGCGGCGATTTCATGATTCACGAACTGGTCCTGATACAACCTTCCGTCCTGCTGTCTGACCAGCCATTCCGGGTGCTCGCGATAGAGCCTGCTGCACGTACATGCAATACGGCTGTCGATCCAGAGGCCGAATTTCAGTTCCCGCTGATGGCAATAGTCCGAAACGGCCCTCAATCCGTGAGGAAATTTGTCCGCGTCCGCGTCCCAGTCTCCTACGTGGCCGTGCCAGCCCGCATCCAGCACATAGAGATCCGCCCCCAGCTCTTTCGCCAGATCGATCTGCCGAAAACAACTTGCCTGACATGGTTCGGTATCGGAATAGCCGGTGCCATACCAGCTATTGAATACCAGCGTCGTATGGGATACATCCAGCTTGTCTTTGACGACCCAGTTTGCCAGAAACTCGCGGAAACTTCGGAATCCTTCGCGATGATTGCCGATTCCGATTCCGCCAATCACGCCGGCGGCAAATTCCACCGTTTGCCCGGCCGCAATCATTTCACCCCAACAGTTTTCCGTATAAACCATCGGCTTTGGATCCTCCCGAACCACAACCGAACCGATGGGAACCTCCGGAAAAAACCAAAGATAATGATTTTCCGCAGCGTCGGTGAGAACCAGAGGCGAATCCGTCGGCACCGTGGGAGGCGAAAAAAGCCGGTCTTTCACCTGGAACGAGTGAATCCCCGTTCCTGTGTACGCTCGCAAATCCTGCACATACGCCCGGCTGCCCCACCGCCACGAATTGAAATAACATCCCTTCGACTCCGATCCGATCCTCAGACACTCCGGAACAAACTGAAGAATCGTAATCGCATCCGGGCCCTGATTGGTCATTCCAAGCCATCGGCGAATCCAGCCGCATCCCGGATGAATCTCATGGTAAAGTCGAATCTGGGCCGGCATATCCGTACTGTCAAACACGAAAACCAGCCTCGTTCCGCCATCCGGAAGGGTTTGGGTTTCGTGCCGGTTGAGACGCAAATTCCCCCCGCCTGGATTCGCTCCGGCGGACCATGACAGGCGTCTCTCCCCCGCCTGGGCCTCCAGCCGAAATTCCCAATCCGGCGGAGCGGTCTCTCTATTGTCGCTTCCCTGCAAAGAAAACCCGATTGTGGAAAACCGGTTGGAATCCGGATCATACACAAACCCTCGCTCAACTCGTTCATTCCCCAATCGAATAAGGTGCGTTGCCGGATCCCAATACACATAACAGCTTTCGCTACCGCTCATAGACTCACCTGGCGCATAAAAATGCCCGCTCCGCACAGCGGCAAACGGGCGACGGGGGCTTTTGCCTGTTCCTGTCCGGAACCATCATTTTAGCTTGGTTTTCAGAATCTTCAACAGCCGTTCATTGTTGATCGGCTTCTGGAGCACGCCGTTCAGCCCCAGAGAACTGTAATCGGCGGTTTGGCTGAGGGTATCGCCGGCGGAGCTGAGCATATAGATCGGGGCCTTGTTGCCCAGCGCCTGCAAATCCTTGACAAAACTGGTTCCCGCATCGATCTCCTCCATCATCAGGTCGCAGATAATCAAGTCGGGTTTCTTCTGCTTGTAGATTTTCAAGCCTTCTTCGGCAGAACCCGCTTCGGCCATAATATACCCGTTGGCCTCCAGCACCATCCGAAGGCATTCCAGAATATCCGGATCATCGTCGATACACAGAATCACATATTTTCCGTCTTGCATGGTATGTCTCCATTGTTCGCGCCGGGACTGGCTGGCGGCTTGTTCTGCCCTCGGGCCGCGATGTCCCGGAAATTCCTAGTTTGTATCACACCGGCCAAAAATTGCAAGGCCGACGCCAGATTCTCCTGCGCTTTTTCCGAAAGCGCCTCGCCGAACTCGTTCCATTCGTATCCCCGGATCGCCAGGGCATATCCCTCCGGCCGGGCGTTAAAATACTGCTCCGTCAATCCCAGCAGATCTTCCGGCTCCACGCTGTGCGTACTGAACCGCATCACAGGACGGCCTTTCAGGGGCCGAAACTCGAACGGTTCCGGGGCATTGACGGACGCATCCACAAACACCACCACTTCGTGTTTGGCAATTTCCGGAGCGTCTTCAACCGTAAGCTGATAGTCCGACTCGACGGTTACGCCCGGCAGGGCCATCCGCTCCATCGCTTCGGCGAACGCTGGCCCCAGCCCGTCATCCAGCCGCCCTGGATTGCCGTAGCATAACACCAGAACGCCGGAGGGTCTGGCCATCATTTCTCCTTCCGGTCCAGCAGTTCGCCGCAGGGACCGTATAATTCCACCACCAGGGGCATCTGCCCCATCGCATGCGTCGCACACGAGAGGCACGGATCGTATGCCCGGATCGCGACCTCAATATGGTTGAGCAGACCTTCGGTAATCTGATCCTTGCCCGTGAGGTGATCCACGGCGACTTTCTGCACGGCCCGGTTCATCGGCTCGTTGTTGCTCGTAGTCGAGACAATCAGGTTCGCCATGGTAATCAGGTCATGGTCATCCACGCGGTAATGATGGAACAGGGTTCCGCGCGGGGCTTCGACGATGCCGACGCCTTCGCTTCGACGCTTGCCTTTGGTCACCAGGTCCGTGCCCTGCAGGTCCTTGTCATGCAGCAGCTGCTGAATTTTCTCGCAGGAGTGCAGCAGCTCGATCATCCGCGCCCAGTGATAAGCCATCGTGATATTGTTAGGTTTTCCGTTGGTGACGGCCTTGAATTCCTTACGGGCCGCTTCCGCCTCGGGGGTGTCGAAGAAATCGGAGTTGTTCACGCGAGCCAGAGGCCCGACGCGATACCAGCCTTTCTCCGGGCCCAGCGACTTGATGAACGGAAATTTCATGTAGGACCAGTTCCGCACTTCTTCGGCAATATATTCATTGTATTTCTGATTGTCCACATGGTCGAAAATCTTGTTGCCGACGGCGTCAATCGCCCGGAGGCCTCCGTCGTAAATATCGTACGCGCCGTCCTTGCGGATGATCGAAAGATGATTCGAATCGAAGGAGCCGAACGGCGCCAGTTTTTGCAGGTTCGCGACAGTGTAATCCTTGGCAATCTTGACGGCGCTGCGGGACCAGGTCATCATCTGGTCAATATCCTTCAGGAAACCATCCCGCTCGGCGATACTCAGATTCTTGTTGATGCCGCCCGGAATCGCGCCGGTGCCGTGAATTTTCTTGCCCGCCGTGGCTTTGATGAGTTCCTGGCCGTATTTGCGCATCATCACGGCCTGAACCGCCAGATCCGGGTACTTTGCGGCGACGCCGATAACATTTCGGATCGCCGGGTCCGCATCGAATCCGAACAGCAAATCGGGAGAAGCCAGATGAAAAAAATGCAGGGCATGGGACTGGTAAAACTGCCCGTGGTGCATCAGTTCGCGCATCTTTCGGCCGGTGGGGGTCAGGGTATCGGCGCCCACAATCACATCCATCGCCTTGGCGGCGGCCAGATGATGACTGACGGGGCAGATGCCGCACAGCCGCTGCACCATAACGGGAATCTCCCAGTAGGGTCTTCCCTGGATGAACCGCTCAAACCCGCGAAACTCCACGATGTGAAGGCGGGCCTGCTTGACCTGCTTCTGTTCATCCATCAGCACGGTGACTTTGCCGTGCCCTTCCACCCGGGTAACCGGCTCGATCACGATCCGCTTCATGCCTTTCGTCGATGCCAATGACATATCTGAAAACTCCTGTATTAGTCGTATTTAATCAGTTCGTAAGGCAATTCCACCGGCTTGTTCGACAACAGCGCCACCAGCGCTTCCCAGATGGTATCCGCCGAAGGGGGACAGCCCTGCAGATAATAATCGATTTTAACCACCTCATGGCACGGATACACCTTGTTCAGCAGCAGCGGGATTTCCGGATCGTTGGGGATTTTCCCGCCGGGATTGTACACCGTCGGGCCGTTCAGATAGGCCTCCTCAAGGCATTCCTTCAGCGGAATCGTATTCCGCATCGCCGGAATGCCGCCCAGAATCGCACACTCGCCGACCGAAATCAGGATATCGCAGTTCCGCCGAAAATCCTGCAGGACCCGCACGTTTTCCTCGTTGCAGCAGCCCCCTTCGATCAGACCGATGGCGCAGCGTTCGGTGAAGATTTTGATATCGTCAATCGGCGACTTGTTGAAATCCACCAGCTCCACCAGCTTGAGAATCCGGTCATCGATGTCGAGAATCGACATGTGGCATCCGAAACACCCTGCCAGCGAGGCGGTGGCTACTTTTGGCTTACCCATAAGGTCTCCTGTTTACGCTTTCCGAGCTTCCTCGATTTCCGTTCCAATCGGTTTGTGGTCATACATCCGGTCGCCGATGGGGACCTGATAGCCGGTCCGTTTCTTCAAAATCGCTCCGACCGGACATACGTTCATCGCTTTGTCCGTCAGCGCGGCGTTGGTATCGGCCAGGGCGGCGTCGGCGTTCACGGCGACCTGCTTTTTCGGCCCGCGTCCCACGAATTCAAACACGCCCTTGCCGTCGATATCCCGCGAAGCCCGCACGCACCGGGCGCACAAAATGCACCGGTTCCGGTCGATCAGAATATCCGGATGCGAGGCGTCCACATCGCGTTTGGGGAACTGGTAGGGATACCGCGGCGCAATGACGCCGAGCCGATAAGCCATCGCCTGCAGCTCGCAGTTGCCGCTCTTTTCGCAAAACATGCAGTAATGATTGCCTTCCACGAACAGCATCTCGACAATCCCCCGGCGAATTTCCTTCACCTTGGGCGTGTCGCTTTCGACAATCATGCCGTCGGCGACCGGCTGGGTACACGCCGCCTGGGGACGTCCGTTGACCAGCACCGTGCAGACCCGGCAGCTTCCATACGGCTGCAGGTCCTTGTGGGCACACAGCCGTGGGATGTAGATTCCCGCCGCGTCGGCCGCTTCCATGATGGTCTGTCCCGGACGGGCCTCGATATCCGCTCCATCGATTGTTACGCTAATGGTTTCGCTCATGTTGGCTTTCCTTTTGGATTACAGGTGCACCGATTGGCGACCGGTGATGGTTTCGGCTGTTTGTACCGCTTCGGACAGGTTAAACGTCGGTTGCCTGCCGGGTTCAGGGTGATTCAAGAGCGTTTCATATGCCTGCCGGAAATTCTTCAGCGTGGTCAAAACGGGATTGGCGGATGTCTGTCCCAGCCCGCAGCGGCTGGCGATTTTCACCGTTTCGCCAAGCTCCTGAAGATATGCCAAATCCGAAGTCTCTCCCTTTCCGGCGAGAATCTGCTCCAGCTTCTCCTTCAAAAGCACATTGCCCACGCGGCAAGGCGTACAATATCCGCAGCTTTCTTCGACAAAGAATTCCATGAATTTCTCGGCGATTTTCAAAACATCCCGGTCCGGGCCAAACACCATGACCGAGCCCCCTGTCGCCAGATCGTCGTAGCAGATGGTCCGGTCAAAATCCTTCGCCCCGACCATTTGCCCGCTGGGGCCTCCCACCTGGACCGCCGCGGCATTTTCCGCGCCAACCATCTTCAGGACGTCCTTCAGAGGAATACCGAACGGCACTTCATACACACCGGGGCTTTTGCAATCGCCTGAGATACTCAGCAGTTTCGTGCCGGGGCTTCCCTTGGAGCCTTTCTGGGCAAACCAGCCCGGTCCTTTTTCCAGAATTTTCGCCGCACAGCAGAAGGTCTCGACATTGTTGACTGTCGTCGGATTTTTCAGGTATCCTTTCTGCGCCGGGAAGGGCGGGCGGTTTTTGGGATCGCCCCGCAGACCCTCGCAGGAACTGATCAGCGACGTTTCTTCCCCGCAGATATACGCTCCGGCGCCCATTTGAATCCGGATATCGAAATGAAAGCCGGATTTTCCGCAGATATTTTTGCCCAGAAGGCCTTTGTTTCGCCTTGTTTTCAGCACATTCTCCAGGAACGCCCGCAGGTAGGCGTATTCGCCACGCAGATAGAGGATTCCCGTATCCGAACCGATGGCATACCCCGCGATGGTCATCCCCTCAAACAGAAGATCCGGGCATTCCGTAAGAATCACCCGATCCTTGAACGTTCCGGGTTCACCCTCGTCGGCATTGCAGAGCACATACTTGCGGTCGCCCGGCGCCCCGCGGGTAAATTCCCATTTCATTCCGGTCGGGAAGCCCGCACCGCCCCGGCCCCGCAGACGGGAAGTCTTGACATCCCGGATGACTTCCGCCGGAGTCATGGCGATCGCTTTTTTAATCGCTTCGCCGGGAACCAGTTCGGAGAAAATCACATCCCCTTTCTTGCGAATGTTATTCTTCACCATGGAGCGAACCAGCTCATGGCCGTTGTTTCCGTCGCCAAATTCCGTCACCAGTTTTTGCGGATCGGGATTCTTTTTCAGCTGCTGGGCAATTTCCCGCGCGCGGATGCTGGTCAGATTGGTGATAACCACATCGTTAATCAGCGCCGCCGGCGCCTGGTCGCACATCCCGATGCAGGGCGTGTATTCCAAACTAATCGCGCCATCGGGAGTGGTTTGTCCAAAATCAATCCCCAGGCCTTCCTGAAATGCTTTGGCAACCCACTCCAGACCGTTCATCTCATCGATGATATCGTTGCACAGCCGGACCACCGCTTTGCCCTTCGGCTGATTCGACAGAAACGCGTAAAACGAAACCACCCCGGCGACTTCCACTTGGTGGACGTTCACCTGCCGGGCAATCTGCTTCATCGCATCATTGGAAACACACCCGAATTTCGCCTGGACCTCCCGCACAATATCCATCATTCGCGTACGGTCGTTCCCATTTGCCTGGCATATCGCCTGGATCGTCGCCTCTGCTTTGTCACTCATCGATCGACCTCACGGTAAAGATAGTACAAATTCAATTTTCGAAGAACAGATTGTTACACTATCGAATTTCCAAAAATCGGTCAAGTGATTTTATTCACAAGAATAGGGATTATAAAAAATTTTTAATATTTTTTCAGAGGATCATGGCGGATCCGTTTTTGTTGAAACAACGCTGTTACACGGAAGGAAAACGGCGATAATATATTTATAAGTATATATTATAAAACTACTTACACATATTTTTCCGACTCTTTTTCAGCCACTTCAGCCAGATTTCCATCCCCTCGGCGGTATGGGCGGAAATCCGGTAAAAAGGCGCTCTGGTATTAAGTCCGGCCAAATCGCCTTCCACGCGGCCGACATCAAAGCCAAGGATCCCCAGCAAATCCGTTTTGGTCAGTAAAATCACATCCGCCGCCTGAAACAAGGTCCAGTATTTGGCAACCTTATCGTCCCCTTCCGGCACGCTCAACAGCGCCGCCTTAGCATGTTCCCCCAGATCGAATCCCGCCGGGCAAACCATGTTCCCCACATTCTCAATAAACAAATACTCCAAAGTGTTCAGTTCCAGACCCGCCAATCCTTCCCGCACCTGGGTTGCCGTCAGATGACACCCTTTGCCGGTATTGATTTGAATCACCTGCGCCCCTTTTTGTCCCAACCGCTGGGCATCCCGCGTGGTTTGCAGGTCGCCCACCAGCACACCGCATCGATCCGCGCCGAAATGCTCGATTGTTTTTTCCAGCAGCGTTGTCTTGCCGCTTCCCGGCGCGCTCATCAGATTAATCGCCAACACGCCCGCTTCGTTCAGTTTCCGCCGGTTCTCCTGCGCCACCGCGTCATTCGCCTGCATCACGCTTTCCACGACTCGTATTTTCACAATCTGTTCTCCTGCGAGATTTAAGATGCCTCTTCATCCAACGAGATGCTTTTCAGCACAATGTCATTCCCCGCGGTGATCTCCACATCCGCGGCGCCGCAATCCGGACAGGATAACCACCCCGGCGGCATCGCATACGATCGGCCACACACGCGGCATCGTCCTTCCAGCGGAATTTCGCGAATCACCAGCTTCGCTCCGGCAGCCAGGGTTTCTTCACTCAACGCGGCAAATGCCAGCTCCATCGCTTCCGGCACCACCTGCCGCATCACGCCGACTTCCACCTCCGCTTCGGTTACGCGCGGCAAGCCGTTCGCCCGGGCGGCCTCTACAATCTGCTTCACTAGAATTTCCGCAATCGACATTTCGTGCATGTTTCATCGCCTTAAACGGCTTTTCGTTCAGCAGATTCGCGGCAGTTCTTCGCCATAGGGCCTTTGTACGATTCGCCTTCCGCCGGCGCGGGTAATCAGTTCTGCCAACGCCGGTTTTTCTTCCGTAAACCGGCCGATTACCGCTGCCTTCCGGCCCAGTGAACAGCTTCGGCACGCCGACAGAATGTTTTCCGCATCCCCGGCCGAGGCAACCATCAGCACTTTTCCTTCATTCGCCACCGTCAGCGGGTCCAGTCCCAGCATCTCGCAGCCGTGCCGCACCGTCGTTTCCATGGGAATCGCCGCTTCCTCGATTTCCACGGTCCATCCGGTCCGCTCGGCGAGGTCCGCCAGCACGCCCGCCAGCCCCCCCCGCGTCGGATCGCGCATAAATTTCACATCCGCGCCTGTATCCAGAATCCGACCGATTAATCCGTTCAGCGGAGCCGCGTCGCTTCGGACCTCCGTCGCAAACGAAAGCCCCTCCCGCGCCGACATCACCGCCAGCCCATGCTCCGCGATCCCGCCATTGATCAAAATCACATCGCCAGGTTCAATCCGCCCCATGTCCAGTTGCGTATCCGGCCGTACCTGCCCCACTCCCGCGGTCGTGACGGTCATCCCCCCCGCGCCGCTGCGGCTCTCAATCACCTTGGTATCCCCCGTCGCGATAACCGCTCCCGCTTCCTTCGCCGCCGCGGCGATAGAATCCACAATCCGGTCCAGCACACCTAAGGACAATCCCTCCTCCAGCACCATTGCCAGACTCAGATATTTCGGCGCCGCTCCCATCACTGCCAAATCGTTCACGGTTCCGCACACACAGAGCCTGCCGATATCCCCGCCCGGAAACACCAGAGGCTGCACCACGAACGCATCCGTGGTCAGACACATCCGGCCGGTTGCCGCCGTAAACATCGCGCTATCCGTCAGCGGATTGAGCAGTTCATTGCCCAGCTTGGGGAATACCCGTTCTGCCAGCAGCCGCGCGGTCAATGGCGCACCGCCGCCATGCGCCAGTACAATTCGTTCATTCTGCTTCGAGACGTTCTTCATGCTGTCGTTTTTAAATTCTCTTGTATTTATACCACGCCGCGCATGTCCCTTCGCTGCTGACCATGCACGGCCCCACCGGATTCAAAGGCGTACACAGTTTTCCGAACAAGCGGCATTCCGCCGGTTCGGTCTTGCCCTGAATCACCTCCCCGCAGCGGCACCCCGGCGCCTCCAGATCCGGTCCAAACTCTAACCCGAACCGGGTCCGGGCGTCAAATTGTTTATACCGGTCCTTCAGTTCCAGACCGCTTTGCGGGATTTCCCCCATCGCCCGCCACACCGCCGGCGCCGGCTCAAACACCTCCGCAATCATCTGTTTGGCAATGGCATTGCCTTCCTTCTGAACCGCGATGGAATAGACGTTTTCCACCTCCGATCGCCGCTCTCGAATCTGCTCCGCCAGCCGGCAAATCCCCATCAGCATCTGCAGGGGTTCGAATCCCGCCACCACGCAGGGTTTGCCATACCGCCCGGCGATCCCTTCATACGCCCTCGATCCGATCACGACGCTCACATGTCCGGGACACAAAAAACCGTCTATCGGAACATCTCCGCTCGACAGCAGCGCCTCCATCGCCGGAATCACCCGTTTATGACCGGGCAGAATGAAAAAATTCTTCAATCCCTTCTGCTCCGCTTCCTGCACGGCTGCCGCCGTTCCGGGCGTTGTCGTTTCGAAACCGACCGCCAGAAAAACCGTACTGCGCTCCGGATGATCCTGCGCATACTTGACCGCATCTCGTGCCGAATAAATCACGCGGACTTCCGCGCCTTCTCCGCGTCTGGTTTCCAGGCTCCCCCGCGAACCGGGTACGCGAACCATATCCCCGTAGGTGCAAATCGTTATATCCGCCCGTCCCGCCAGCTCGCACGCCGCATCGATATAGCCGCCCGACGTGACGCACACCGGACAGCCCGGCCCGCTGATTAATTTCAAATTTAAAGGCAACAGTGACTTCACTCCGCTGCGGAACAGACTCACCGTATGCGTCCCGCAAACCTCCATGATCCGAATCGGAGAATCCCCTTTTACGGCGTTTTGAATCGCTTGTACCCAGCGTTGAATCCGTTCCGGCAGCATCAGGAATTTACCCCCGGCAGCCCGGGAAGTACTCCCGCCTCCTTGAGATAGTCCCAGGTTTCCCTCGCTTCCTGCTCATCGAGCACATTCAGCGCAAAACCCGCGTGCACCAGGACCCAGTCCCCTTCTTTTGCTTCCGGCACCATCGCCAGGCTCACTTCCAGCCGGTTGCCCTGGAAATCCACCATCCCGGAACCTCCGATCCCTGAGCCGTCCGCTTTCTTTTCAATGTTCACAATCCTGCCTGGAACCGCCAAACACATGTGTACCGCCTCGATTATTTTAAATCTTTG
>CAZOTP010000039.1:0-2434 GCA_964582655.1 uncultured Pirellulales bacterium
CCGTCCCATCCCGCCCATGCTCCCCCTTGCCCTTCTCCCACGAATCAGCGATCACCACGTCCTCATACCCCGCAGCCTTCATCCCGGAATTTACCATCGCCTCCGCCGTCGCCAGAATCGCCGCTTCATTCACTTCGCTCCCCATGCAGTACCAGCTGTTCCACCCCATAGGCGGCATCGGCACCAGCTCCCGAAAATCCCGCCCCAACGCCCCATTTTTCCCCATCCATCCAATCACCATCAACAGGATAAAATAGTTTTTCGTTTTCATCCCTTTATCCTATCGCAACATTCACTTCGAATCAAACGGCGTCTTAAAAAGGATATCCATTGGAGTTTTGACAGGCTGTTTATGGGGTTGGTTATCCCATCTGTTTTTCCGGTTCCTGGTATTTTTTCAATTCATCCAGGAATGCCTGCGGATGATTGGCCCATTTTTCCGCTTCCAGAGGGGTAATCTTCTGTTCGTGGACCAGTTGCGCCAGCGAACGCTCCAGCGTAATCATCCGTTCGGCGGGAATATCCTTCGTCCGCGTCTGCAAAAACGTATAGACCTGCTCCATTTTCCGCTGCCGGATCAGGTTCGACAGCGCATACGAATTATTCAAAACCTCCATTGCCACCACGCGCCCCTGTCCGTCCTGACGGGGAACGAGCTTCTGCGAAATGATGTGGCTCAGCCCCAGCGAGAGCTGGCTGGCGACCTCATCCTGCTGGTTGCTGGGGAACATATCCAGCGCACGAGTGATGGAGCCTCGCGTGTCGCGCGTATGCAGCGTCGAAAACACCAGGTGCCCCGTTTCCGCGGCCGTCAGGGTCCACATCGCCGACTCCCGGTCCCGCATCTCGCCCACGAAAATCACGTCCGGATCTTCCCGCAGGCAATCCCGCAGCCCCTGTGCGAAACTGGGCACATCGCGCCCCACTTCCCGCTGCGAAATCACCGCTTTATTGCTGCGGAGCCGGTATTCAATCGGATCCTCCAGCGTGATAATCCGGCAGGGTCTCTGTTCGGCGATCCGGTCGATCAGCGACGCGATCGTCGTGCTCTTGCCCGCCCCGGTCAGACCCGTCACCAGAACCAGACCCCATTGCTTATTAATAATGTCTCGCCAGACTCCGTTGGGAAATCCGATATCCTCCAGTACAATCGGCTTGGGATCGAGCGCCCGAATCGCGATCGACAATCCTTCGTTATCGTAAAAACAGTTCAGCCGGAACTGCAGTGAATCCGTAATATGCGAGCTGTCCACGGACCGTTTTTCCTGCAGCCGGTCCCACTCCGGCTGCCGAAGCATCGTGCTGGCGAGAGCCTGGATCGTATCGGCATCCAGCGCAGGCCCCTTCATGGGCTGCAGCTGCCCGTCCACCCGGTACGTCGGAGGCACCCCGATCTTCAAATGCAGATCCGACACCCGAAGCGATCCCCGCTTGCGGAAATATCCCAGCAGATCGTTCATGCTCAGAGCGGTTTCCCCGTTGAGCCGATACAGTTTGTTATCCAGGGAAAACTTTTGCGTCGCCATGGATTACTCCAGTCCGGAGGGCGTATAAACAAACAGCGGATTCATGTTGCGCCTTCCCTCGTTCCGCCGACCTGCCGGTCGGCTTAAATCATGCCGGACAATCCATAACGGGTGAGAGACGGGATTCTACCCCGCGACCCCCAGAACCACAATCTGGTGCTCTAACCAACTGAGCTACTCTCACCATGCAAAAGGCCCGACGAATCGGGCCTAGACTACTCTACCATCGCGCCGGGGGATTGTCAATCCCGCACGCCGCGACTTATTGACCGCAGTAATCGATGATTCGCGCGATTTCGCTCCGCAGGTTTTTCCGGTGGACAATCGCGTCGATAAACCCATGTTCCACAAGGAATTCCGCTCGCTGGAATCCCTTGGGAAGCTCCACTTTAATGGTATGCCAGATCGTCCTTGGCCCGGCAAAACCCACCAGCGCCCCGGGTTCGGCCAGGATCACATCCCCCAGCATCGCAAAGCTCGCGGCCACTCCGCCCCTTGTCGGCGCCGCCAGCCAATAAGATTATCGGCTGTTTAAACGATCTTAGGGCGATAATCGCTGAATCAGGGGTTGTTGCAAAACTATCGTCATAATATTTAACACCTTTTTTTTCGCCCACAAATTCTAACCGATGTTCCAAGCCTTTGAAATTTCCTACTGCTTTAGTTATCACATCATCTTTAATGCCCACGATCTTTGCCACTTCTACCGCTGCAGCGATATTCTCTTTGTTATGGTCCCCAATAATTGAATGACGAATAATGAATGATGAATTATGGAATTTAACTGAATTTTTTTCTTTCCAAAAACAATCGGCTTTATTATTACTTAAACTAAATGATAAATTTTTGCTTTTTGTCCCCTTATCCTTGATCCTTAATTCATAATTCATAATTCTAACATCCCCTTT
>CAZOTP010000039.1:2444-16677 GCA_964582655.1 uncultured Pirellulales bacterium
CCGCCCCCAGAACAGTTGAAAATCACGATCGCCCCCCTCAGTCTTGCCGCCGTTTCAAACGCCGCGGTGACCTTTTCCCCCACCACCGATCCCATGGATCCCATCATGAAATCCGGGTCCAGCGCCACAACAATGACCGGTCGGCCTTTCACAAACGCCTTGCCTGTCACCGCCGCGTCCGGAAGCCCCGTTTTCTTCTGCATCGAGGTCAACCGATCCTGATAAGGTTTTAGATCCACAAATTTCAGCGGATCCTGCGGGGCGTAATCCGCAAACATCTCCTCCACTGTCCCTTCATCGCAAAACTGCTCCAGCCGCTTCCTGGCCGAAATCCGAAAATGCTGGTCACATTCCGGACATACCCCCTGATTTTCCTCGATGCGGCGCGTGAAAATCATATCTTCGCAACCCGGGCAGCGCTGCCACAATCCCTCCGGAACATCCAGCTTCTCCTTCAGGGAATACCCATCCCATGTTGTCTTGCCTTTTTGATTCATAGGGAATTGATCCTGTATGAGGAACCGTATTGACCGGGATGGCTGCGCAAGGGCGAAACACTACTATTATTAATGGTATGAATATGAATGATCCGGGGTTGGCGGGGACGGTTGCGATGGGAATCAGATGCTGTACATTCCGGCGTGAGTATTCGCAGAGGCGACTGGGAATCCACCACAGACCAGAGACTGTTGAAATCCATGCGGCAAAGCATGCATTCCAGAAGCCCCATAATCAGCGGTGCCCCAACAATCACCACTGTTTTCCCGCGATGCTTCAGCTGGATCGACTTTATCGCCTCCCCCAGCCTTTGCCCTGCTTCCTCCAGGGATTCTCCATTCGGGGGCACAACATGAGCCGGATGGCTTCGCCACATCCGGTATGCCGAGGGGAAACGCGCCTTGATCTCGTCCAACCGCAAACTCTGCCACAAACCGCAGTTCCATTCATGAAGATCATAGTCGGTTCGCGCGGGAAGCCGGCACAGCTCCGCCAAATACGCCGCAGTCGAGCCGGACGATTCATTCCCGCTGCTGTATAAAAAATCGGGTTGTTCCCGTTCTATCACCGCAGCCAGCTCCCGAAGCGACTGCCGGTCCGATTCCGTTAAAGGGAGGGGAACCGTACCCTGCAATCGCCTTTCCTGCTGCCAAATCGAACTGCCGGCGCAAACGACAATTAACTTTTGCATAATCAGTTCAAATATATGTTCAACTATACCAAAAAAGTAATTATACCCCAAATCTCATCCCCATTGCAATAGAGTACCGCGCATCAATCCGCGGACAGACCACAACTCTATACATAACAGTATCTTATGAACGACCATATGATTATTGGCCCCCCCTGAAAACCTCTGTTTCTCATGCCTTGATCTCGTTCCATTCCCGCTGGTGCCGTTTGTCCGGCTCACCACCGCGGTATCCCCGTTGAACAACCGGATGATCCTGCTATAATCATCCCCCTAACTACTTTTTACAAGCAGGAGTAAACATATGAGTACCGGGCATCGGGTCAATTCCTTCCTGACAGGAACGCTTGGCATCCTTGTCTGCATTTTCGGTTCCACTCTCGCACAGGGGCAGGAACCCGCTCCTCCAGCCGCTCCGGAAACTCCTCCCGCCGTGGCACCTTCCGCCCCCGCCGCTCCGGCTGTCCCGGCCGCTCCAGACACCTCTGCTCCTCCAGCGGCATCCCCACCTGCTCCGGCGGCACCTGAGGCTCCGGTCGCTCCGGCTTTGCCGGCGGAAACACCGCCAGCCCCCCCGGCCCCCGCCGCCCCGGCGGCACCGGCCGCTCCGAAACAGGACTATCCTCCCCGACTCAGACGATCCGACAGTTTCCTGGGCATCCACTTCGATTTCCACGCCGGAGACAATGACAAGAAAATCGGCGAAAATGTCTCCGAAGACATGGTCAACCGAATCATCGACAAGGTCCATCCCGACTATATTCAGATTGACTGCAAAGGACACCCCGGACGCAGCAGCTACCCCACCAAAGCCGGCAATCCCGCCGGCGGATTCGTCCAGGACCCCCTCCGCATCTGGCGCGACGCCACCGCCAAACGAGGCGTCGCCCTCTACATGCACTATTCCGGCGTTTTCGATCAGAAAGCCATTGAACTCCATCCCGATTGGGCACTGGTCAACGCCGACGGCAAAGTGAACACCGATGACACCTCCGTCTTTGGCCCGTATGTCGATGAGCTTCTTATCCCGCAGTTGAAGGAGCTTCGCGGCGTCTATGGCGTGGACGGGGTTTGGATCGATGGCGAATGCTGGGCCACCGGTCATGATTACTCCGAACGAGCAATCAAACTCTTCCAGGAAAAAACCGGAATCACGGATGTCCCCCGAAAACCCGAAGATCCCCATTACTTCGAATTTACCCAGTTTTGCCGGGAAGGATTCCGCAATTACCTCCGCCATTATGTGGATGAGCTCCACAAATTCGATCCCAGCTTCCAGATCGCCAGCAACTGGGCCTTCAGCTCCCTCATGCCCGAACCCGTAACCGCCAACATCGATTTCATCTCCGGCGACTACTCCCCTCAGAACAGCATCCATGCCGCCCGCTACGAAGCCCGGTGCATGCGGTTCCAGGGCAAACCCTGGGATCTGATGGCCTGGAGCTTCCGCCATGACTCCAAGTTCGGAGCTACCACAAAAAGCGCCCTCCAGCTCCAGCAGGAAGCCGCTGCGGTCCTCGCCCTGGGAGGCGGCTTCCAAGCGTACTTCCCGCAAAAACGAGACGCTTCCGTCATCGACTGGCAAATGAATATTATGTCCGAAGTCGCCAAATTCTGCCGCGCCCGACAGGCCCTTTGCCATCGCGCCGAACCCATCCCCCAGGTCGCTCTCCTCTATTCGACGGCGGCAACCTATCAGGACACCCGGCGGCTGTTCAATTTCGGAAAAGTGAAAGACCGGGTGAAAGACACTTTGAATGCCCTCCTCGACAGCCAGCTCTCCGTCGATATCGTCATGGAACATCACCTTGCCGGCGGAAAAATGGCTTCTTATCCTCTCATCATCATCCCGGAATGGAGTACCCTTCAAGAGGACTTTAAAAAGAATCTCGTCGAGTACGTCCGCAATGGCGGCCGACTCCTCCTTATCGGTCCCGAATCTGCCTTGATGTTCACCGAATACCTCGGCGTCACCGCACCGCAGCCGGCCGCCTCGAAAACCGTCTATCTGGAACGAAACAACTTCCTCGGCCAGCTCAAAGACACTCTGTTCCTCCCGGTGGAAGCCGGGGCCGCCTCTGAACCATTTGGCGCGATCTACCTTCAGAATGAGCCGGTCGGTCAGGCTTACCCCGCCGCCACCATCTGCCCCCTCGGTCAGGGACGATTCGCTGCCGTTTATGTGAACCTCAGCGAATCCTTCGGACTCACCTATAGCAGTCATGTGCGGGATTTCCTCGGCGATCTCGCCAGAAAACTCTATACCCCTATGGTTCAGGTCCAGGGCAGCCATTTCGTCGATGTGGTTCTGAATCAGAAAGACGGCAAACTCCTGATCAACCTCTTCAACACCGCCGGCCCCCATTCTGACAAAGACGTCTGGGTCTTCGACGAGATCCCCCCCGTCGGACCTCTTACCGTCAACATTCGTATGGAAAAAAAACCGCAGCAAATTCGACTGGAACCCGCCGGTCAGATTTTGAACTTTCAATACCGCGATGACGCCAAATGCGTCGATTTGATCGTCCCCAGACTGGAAATTCATGAAATCCTTGTCGTGGAGTAAGAACCTCCGGTGATTGACTCCTCCACAATTGTCGTGATCGGCGATGGCGCGATGGCTACCGTCTGCTCGCTCCTGTTGGCGGAAAAAGGATATTCCGTCCGCCTTTGGAGCTACTGCGCCGAACACACCGAGCAACTCCGCAAAAATCGCGAAAACCGCCGTTTTCTGCCCGGCTTTCCCCTGCCGGAGACCATCGAATTCACCGCGGAGGACGAATCGCTCTTCAACAGCGTCAATCTGGCGATTTCCGCCGTCCCCTGCGTCTTTCTCCGTCAGGTCTGCACCCGGCTGTCCCCTTTCCTCCCCGACAACCTGCCCATCGTCTCCGTCACCAAGGGCATTGAGAACCAGACTCTCCTGTGCCCCACCCAGATTCTCGCCGAATTGCTCGGGCCAAGACCTCTGGCGGTTCTTTCCGGACCCAATATCGCCGAAGAACTCGCCCGAAAACTCCCTGCCACCACCACCATCGCCAGTTGCGACAGCACATTCGCCCAAAACCTGCAATCCCTTTTCCGCACCGACTGGTTCCGCGTCTATACCAACTCCGACATGCGAGGCGTGGAACTGGCCGGAGCCACCAAAAACGTCATCGCCATTGCCGCCGGCATTCTCGACGGGCTCTGCGCCGGCGACAACGCCAAAGCCGCTCTCCTGACGCGGGGCCTCGTCGAAATCACCCGGCTGGGCGTCGCCCTGGGTGCCAACAAAGAAACTTTCGTCGGACTCAGCGGCATGGGAGACCTCGTCACCACCTGCATCAGCCCCAAAGGTCGAAATCGTTCTTTCGGACAGAACATCGGACAGGGCAAAACCGTCCGGCAGGCGCTTTCGGAAATCCCCGGCCAGGTCGAAGGCGTCCCGACCTGCCAAAGTCTCATCGACCTCGCCCGGAAACACCGCGTTGAAATGCCCATCACTCGCGCCGTCTATGAAATCCTATACGAAAACAAACCTGTCCGGCAGGCTGTTCACGACCTGATGATTCGGGAATTGAAAGCCGAAACATTGTTCTCGGAAAGGTCCCCATGAAACACCCCATCCCATGGATTCTGCTTATCTGCACGCTGAATTTGGCCGGCTGCAAATCCGCGGCCTCGCTCACTACCGTGAAATGCTCCGATCTGCGAACCCGCCTGCAGGAGGTCCTGCGGAAACAGATCCAGAATCCTGAACCCATGATTCGCTGTCACGCCCTGGAAACTATCGCGTATTCCGCGATTCCCGCCGATGCGCCTCTCGTCCGAAATGCACTCGATGATCCTTCCCCCGCCGTGCGATTCGCCGCGGCCGTCGCCGCAGGCGATCTGGGCGATTCCGCCAGCCGTCACCGCCTTCAATCCATGCTCAAGGATTCCGATCCGTCCGTTCCGCTTGCTTCCGCCTACGCCCTGGTAAAAATCCAAAATACTCCGCTTCCGGCATCGTTCCGGCAGGCGCTTTTCAGCGACAATCCGCAAACGGCCTCCCAGGCCTGTTTGCTCCTGGGAAAACTTGGCAGCTCTCAGTCCGACAGCCGGCAAGTACTCTGGCGAGTCCTTACGCAGAAACAGCAACACATCGCCGTCCGCCTCCAGGCCGCCGAAGCCCTAGCCCGACTGGGCGACAAGTCCGTCCTCAAAAAACTAATGGTCTATGCCAGTAGCGGATACGCCGACGACCGCATGATTGCCATCTCCGGTCTGGAACTGCTCGGCGGCACCGACGCCAACGCCATGCTCACCACTCTCCTGGATGACCCGCAGCCCGAGGTCCAGCTTGCCGCCATCGCCGCTCTGGGATCCCTCGCCGAACCTCCCCAGAAAGAATTCGCCCGGAAACACCTCGACTACACCGATGAAACCCGGCATGAAGCCGCCGCCGTCCGCGTGCAGGGACTTGCCTTGCTGGCACTTGGCAAAGCCGGCCAGTCCGAAGACGGATCGGCTCTCTACCATGCCATGCAAAACAAAAATGACTACCTCTGCATCATCGCCGCCAAAGCTTCCGTCGATTTCCTCCGAATCCATTGTTCCTCCCGGAGCCTCGCCCGATGAACCACGGTTCCTATTCCACCCTGCTGATCCTCTTTTTCGCGACACTGATCCTGTCGTTTCTGTGTTCGCTGATGGAAGCCTCCATCCTGAGTACCAGCCATGCCTTTGCCGAAACCCTCATTCGCAAAGGACACCGCAGCGGCACTCTCCTCAAACATTTTAAACAAAACATTAATCGTCCGATTGCGGCGATTCTTACGCTCAACACCATCGCCAACACCGCCGGAGCCTCCCTGGTCGGCGCCCAGGCCGCCAAACTCTGGGGAAGCCACTATCTCGCCGTTGTCTCCGCCGCCCTCACCTTGTCCATTTTGGTGTTTTCCGAAATCGTCCCCAAAACCCTCGGGGCGGTATATTGGAAACAGCTTGCACCGTTTGCCGCCTATATCATCTATGCCTTGATTTTCATCACCCGTCCGCTGGTCTTCTGCTTTGAACAGCTCTCCCACCTGATTTCTCCCAAAGAACGAATATCTCCCTATTCCCGCGAGGACGTTCGCGCCACCGCGGAGCTGGGGCATAAGGAGGGCGTCCTCCATGTCCAGGAAAACCGCATCATCCAAAACATCCTTCAACTCCACAACATCCGCGCCAAGGATGTCCTCACCCCGCGAAGCGTCCTGCTGGCCTTCGACCAGAAAAAGACCATCGCCCAGATCCTGAAATCCCACAGTTCCCTCCGTTTCAGCCGGATCCCTGTCTATGGCAAAAACCTCGACGACATCACGGGTTTCGTCCACCGCTACAAAATCCTGCAGGATTACTCCGAAGGAAAATCCAGCCAGACTCTCCAGGCCATCGCCAAACCCATCCACGCCATCCCCGAAACCAAATCCGTCGCCGACACCCTCGATGAATTCATCCAGCGACGGGAACACATTTTCCTGGTCGTCGATGAATATGGCGGCACCGCCGGCGTCATCACCATGGAAGACGCCATCGAAACCCTCCTTGGCGTCGAAATCATGGATGAATTCGACACCGTTGCCGACATGCGAAAACTCGCCCAGCGTCTCGGTCAGCAGCGGAAAATCCAGCGCCGTCCCAATCCGCCTGCCCCGCCTAAAACCTGACCCTAAAACATCCGTCTGCCAAATCCCCGATGGCTTTTCTTACGATGGCCAGATTTCTTCTAACCTGCCATGGCAAAAGTATTTAGAAAAATAGTTTACCTCGACAACAAAATCCCTTACAGTAGTCCCAGACATGGTGTCTGTAAGTTTGTAGTACTAAGTTTGTAGTACAAGTAGATATAAAATAGTACCGCTTGACAGGAAAGGCTTCCCGATGGCTTCCTCCCAATCGAATCCCAAATCGCTTTCCCGCAGAAACTTCCTGAAAACCGCCGCCGGATCCACCGGCTTGGCCATGACCGCTCCGATGTTCATCCCCTCCTCCGTATTCGGGGCCAATGCTCCCAGCAACCGCATCGCGGTCGCCTGCATCGGCACCGGCAGCCAGGGCATGGGACACGTCAATAACTTCACGCAGATGGACGATGTCCTTCTCGCCGCCGTTTGCGATGTCGAACGATTCAGCACGAACTATGGCGGCAGCCACAAAGGCAAAGAACTAGGCCGGCTCCCCGCGAAAAACCGCGTGGAAAAATATTATGCCGAAAAAAGCCCCGCCGGCTCCTACAAGGGCTGCGATGACTACGAAGATTTCCGCGAACTCCTCGAACGGAAAGACATCGACGCCGTCGTCATCACAACGCCCGATCACTGGCATGTCCCGATTTCTCTTGCCGCTCTCGCCGCCGGCAAAGATGTCTATTGCGAAAAACCCCTCACCCTGACCGTCTCCGAAGGCCGAATTCTTTCCGACGCCGTAAAAAAATACGACCGCGTGTTTCAAACCGGATCCCAACAGCGATCCGATAAGAACTTCCGAAAAGCCTGCGAGCTTGTCCGCAACGGCCGCATCGGAAAAATCACTTCCGTCGAAGTCGGCATCGCCGACAACAACGTCGAAAATCCCCTCGACTGGAAAGAAGAACCCGTCCCGGAGGGGTTCAACTACAACCTGTGGCTGGGACCGGCGCCGCAAGCCCCTTACACCCCGATGCGGTGCCATTATTGCTTCCGATTCCTTATGGATTACTCCGGCGGGCAGATGACCAACTGGGGCGCGCACAACCTCGATATCGCTCAGTGGGGACTGGGCATGGATGATTCGGGACCCGTCGAAGTTGTCGGCAAAGGCGAATTTCCCCACAAAGGCCTGTTCAGCACCCCCGACAACGTCGAACTGGAATACACCTATGCCAACGGCGTCAAGCTTTACCTCAAAACCGGCGGCGGCCACACCAAATTCATCGGCACCGACGGCTGGATCGCCGTGACTCGTAAAAAACTCGAGGCCTCCCGCCCCGACATCCTCAATTCCGAAATCGCCGAAAATGAAATCCATCTCTACAAGAGCGACGACCATCGCCGCAATTTCATCGAGTGCATCAAGTCCCGCAAGGACCCCATCTGCACCGCAGAAATCGGACACCGCTCCTCCACCGTCTGCCATCTCGGCAATATCGCCATGATGGTCGGCCGGAAACTCACTTGGGACCCCGACAAAGAAACCTTCCCCAACGACTGGGCGGCAAATTCCTTCCTCTCGCGAAAAATGAGAAATCCCTGGAACTATTAATGATACATCATAAGAACTTTTTACAGGAAACATGAATGCCATGACAAAGAACCACAAATCCCTCTCTCGCAGAAACTTTCTCAAAACCGCCGCCGGCACCGCCGGTTTCGCGATGACCGCGCCGATGTTCGTTCCCTCCTCCGTCTTCGGCGCCAACGCCCCCAGCAACCGCATCACCCTCGCCGCCATCGGCGTGGGCGGAAAAGGAACCGGAAACATGACCGGCTTCATGAATCTCGAGGGCACCCAGATCCTCGCCGTCTGCGATGTGGAACGCGGGAGCAACAACTACGGCGGCTATTACAAAGGAAAAGATTACGGCCGACTTCCCGCCAAAAAACGCGTCGAAGCCTACTACGCCGAAAAAAGCCCCGCCGGCTCCTACAAAGGCTGCGACGACTATGAGAATTTTCAGGAAGTCCTTGCCCGCAACGACATTGACGCCGTCATCAATTCTACCCCCGATCACTGGCACGCCCCCATTTCCATCGCTGCCATGAAAGCCGGAAAAGATGTCTATTGTGAAAAACCCCTCACTCTGACCATCGCCGAAGGTCGCCTCCTCGCCGACGCCGCCAAGCAATACAATCGCATCGTCCAGACCGGCTCCCAGCAGCGGTCCGGTGCCGGTTTCCAAAAAGCTTGCGAGCTTGTCCGCAGCGGACGCATCGGGAAAATCACCTCCGTCGAAGTCGGCATCTCCAACAACAATGTCAAAAATCCCATCGACTGGAAAGAAGAACCCGTCCCCGAAGGATTCAACTACAACCTCTGGCTGGGACCGGCGCCCCAAGCTCCTTATACCACCATGCGGTGCCACTACACATTCCGTTTCCTGATGGAATATTCCGGCGGGCAAATGACCAACTGGGGCGCGCATTTCCTCGACATCGCGCAGTGGGGACTGGGCATGGACGATTCCGGCCCCGTCGAAATCGTCGGCAAAGGCGAGTTCTTTACGGAAGGCCTTTTCAGCACCCCCCAAAACGTCGATATCGAATACACCTACGCCAACGGCGTCAAGCTCTTTCTGAAATCCACCGGCGGACACACCAAATTCATCGGAACCGACGGCTGGATCAATGTTAACCGCAGCAAACTTCTGACCAGCAGCCCCGATATTTGTCCTTCCCAGGATTCAACCGAAGAACAGCTCAATCCCGACTCGGAAGGAAAACATTATCAGAACTTCATTGATTGCGTCCGTTCCCGAACGCCCTGCATCTGCACCGCCGAAATCGGGCACCGCTCCGCAACCGTCTGCCACCTGGGAAACATCGCCATGATGATGGGCCGAAAACTCATCTGGGATCCGGCGAAGGAAACCTTCCCTAACGACTGGGCGGCGAATTCGTTCCTGGCCCGGAAAATGAGAAATCCCTGGAATTATTAATTCCGGCTTTCTATACTTCAGGTAGGAATTTCCCAAAGGCCTTGCCCATCCGCAGGGCCTTTGATTTTAGTACCATCCTGGTAACGCTATGAGCCATCCATCGGCAAAATCAGATTTTCCGGGTCCCTCCAAAACCGGCAAACACAAAATCCCGCATCGCCTTCGGAAGCGAAGCATTTTCTTTGCGTTCATCTCCACCCTCGGAGCCGTCATCGGAGCCAACTGCGTGACCGGCGCCGTCATGAACCTCGCCACGCTCAAACTCACCCAGGATCCGGTCTATCTGGGCGTCCTGAACTGCTTCTTCTTCGCCCCATTCGCCCTCAGCGTCTTCACCATGAAAGCCATCCATGTCTGGGGAAAACGCAGCATCCTCCTCTTCGGGTACGCTTCCAGTCTCCTTTTCATTATCCCCCTGATGCTCCTCCCCTGGCTCATCGAGATCTTCAGCGAAACCTTCTGCCTCGGCCTGATCCTCTTCTGCAGCTTCTTTCGAAACACCGGTTTGGCTCTGGGTTTCACGGGCTGGTTCCCCATTCTTCAGGATATCATTCCCGCCCGTGTCATCGGCCGCTTCTTTGGCAACCTCCGCGCCTCCTGGCAAACCGCCTGGCTGGCGATCATGCTCTTCGCCGCCTGGTTTCTCGGAAAAGATCCCCCCTGGTGGAAATTCGGCGTGATCTTCAGCATCGGATTCCTCGGCGACCTTGTCCGCGCCCTGGCCATCCTCCCCATGGTCGAAGGTCCCCGAAAATCCCCCGACGATCCCTCCATCGGACCCCTGCGAACCTTCCGCGATTTCTTCACCGATCCATCTCATGTAATGCTCATCCTTTATATCATCATCTACTCCATCGGATCCAGCATCGCCGAACCCTTCAAAGTGAAAATGCTGAAAAATTTCGGCTACAGCGAAGCCTATATCATCGCCGCCAACGCCATGATCTGCGTCGGCGCCTTCGTCTCCCTCCGTTTCTGGGGACGGCTCGCCGACCGCTATGGAAACCGCTCCGTCTTCAGCATCTCCCACATCGGCATGATCTTTGTCGCCATCCTGTGGCTCCTCGTTGAAAAAAACATGTTCAGCGCCGTCCTTGTCTTTGTCCTCTATTTCCTCCTCAATGTCTTCAACAGCGGAAACGGCATCGCCCAGACCCGGTACGTCATGCACAACGTCTCCGACAAAAATCCCAATTACATGAACATCGTCATGGTCTTCACCCATCTGAGCTGGGGAGTCGCGCCGCTGCTGGGAGGCTGGTTCCTTTCCGCCGCCGACACCCTTCGCGTCAAAACCGGCGCGCTCACTCTCGATCCCTACCACATCCTGTTCCTTATCGCCGCCTCAATGCTGGTCATTCCCCACTTCCTTCGCCGGGCATTTAAAATCCGCTCCGATACCCCTACCAGCGAAGTCATCGCGCTCCTCACCCGTCCCCTGCTCAACCTGTTCAATCCCTTCTTCCGCTTCTCCCGAAAAAATAACTCGACCCAGGAAATCAAAAAGGAGTAATTCCATGAAAATCGGTCCGCTTTTCCTCGTCTGGCTGTGTGTCTTTTCGGTTCCCTGCGCTGCCGATCTTCCCGCTGAAATCTCCCGCTCTTTTGAATTCCGCTATTTCTCCCCGGACCCCGCCGCCAACGGCGAAACCGACTTCAAAGGCGATACGGAACTTTTCTCCACCGACCAGCGCATCGAATTCCTTCGCCAATACGGCGAATACGCCAAACAATTCTTCCGCGATCCAAACCTCGATACCCAGGCCGCAGAAGAAAAACAGGTCCGGCGGGCTCTCGCAAAACTAAAACCACAGCCTCTGCCCGATACGCGAATCCGAATCCCACTCGACAATTGGCGATTCCTGGGCTATAAACCCGGCCAGCACGAAGAGGAATCCCAGGCTCTAGACCTCTGGCGGAAATACAGCGGCGTAACCATCGAAAACGACCATCTCCTTTTCCAGAATTCTTCCAAATTCGAAAAATCCATTCCCGTTCAGGATTGGCGATTCTCTTTCCAGGTGAAACTCACCCCCGCCTCCGCCTCCCAGCCCGTAAAACTGATCCTCGCCGGCAGCTCCGACGATCGCATCGCCGCCGAAGCCGGCTTCACCCCCGAAGGCAAACT
The DNA here is from genome assembly GCA_964582655.1 of uncultured Pirellulales bacterium. Classification (GTDB taxonomy): domain Bacteria; phylum Planctomycetota; class Phycisphaerae; order Sedimentisphaerales; family SM23-30; genus CAZOTP01. The sequence continues at coordinate 14,403 of CAZOTP010000039.1, forward strand.
TTACTATTCTTCCGACGGAAAAATTCAGACTCTCGAATCCATCACGCCAAATCAGGACTACGAATTCAAATTCGAAGTCGATCTGATCGAAAAAGCCTACAATCTCTTCATCAATGGCGACCGAAAAGCATACTTCGTCCCCCTGGCTAATCCCAAAACCGAGAATGTCTCCCGCCTGCTCCTCCACGGCGCATCCGGTTTGATTCTTGATGATCTTCTCGGCTATGCCTTCCATCCGCAAACCATGGTCGAAAAACCCTACACCATCGCCCTGTTCCTCGATGAGGATTTTCACATCCGCCCCGATGTGGAAGGATGGCAAAAAGCCTCTTACAATGATTCCCTCTGGCAGCCCTGCGACCTGCCCAAAGTCCACGGCTCTTTGCGCTGCGCCGAGGAGGATTTGTACCTGCGAACACAGCTCAAACTCGATGACTTCACCCGTGCCGTCCTCTCCGCCGAAACCCTCGATCCCGAGGGCGAAATCTGGATTAACGGCCAGGTCGTCTTCGTCTCCCGCGACCGTCATCCCATCAAACTCGATGTCACCCCATACCTTCGAAAAAATCAAACCAATCTCCTTGCCGTGCGCGTTAAAAATTTCATCAATCCCGAACAGACCGCCGGCAACCACGCTCCCAACGATCCCTATATCGGCTGGTTCGCCGGCCGTATGACTCTCGATCTCACCCCCAATGATTACATCGATGATGTCTTCGTGTACACCGAATCCTCCGACACCCCCGCCAAACTGCACGCCAAGATCACCCTTGGCAACGATGGCAAAAAAGACCACTTCCAGGGTATTCTGCGAGCATCCCTCTACCCCTGGCTCCCCGAGGAATCCTCCCGGTCCGCCGCTTCCGCCGACCTGCCCGTCACCGTCACCGAATGGTCCCATCAGGAATTCGATCTGCACGTTGAAGTCCCCCAGCCGCTCCAGTGGACATGGAAAACTCCCAATCTCTACAAACTGCACGTCCAGCTTCTCAATTCTTCCGGCCAGATCATTGACGACGACGTCGTTACCACCGGCATCCGCACCGTATCCCAGCAGGGCGGCACTTTCCGTATCAACGGCCAGCCTGAAATGCTCAACGGCGCGCAAATCATGGGCTTTCGCGCACCCCTCGAGAACATCGCGCTCTGGCACCGCTGCCCGCCTCTCGACTGGCTCGTCCGCGAAATCCTGCAAATCAAAAACATGAACGGCAACATGATGCGTATTCACGTCCACGCCTGGGAAAACATTCCCCCCGCACACAGCATCAACGACCCGCGACTTGCCGAAATCGGCGATCAACTCGGCATCCTGTTCATCTGGCCCACCACCGCCTGGGTCCGAACCGGAACCCCCTGGGGCGTCGATTTCGAAGGCCTCCCCCAATACATCCGACAGGTCCGAAACCATCCCAGCATCGTCCTCTGGGAAGGAAGCAATCACCCCGGCAACGAATCCGCTTATGAACGAACCAACGAGGACTGGTTCCGCTTTATGGAAAAAATCGTCACTACAATCCTTCCCGCCGATCAAAGCCGTCTTATCGCTCCCATGGCTAAGGTCCATGTCAGCGAACAAACCAAACAACGATCTCCCATCTACCCGCATCCCCTTGTCGTTGACGGCAGCATGGACATCCTCACCGGCTATGGCCGAAACTGGCAGCGCCTCCGACTCTTTCCCCAGCCCACAAAAGATGAAGACTTCGACTACCTCGCCGCCCTTCACTCTCCCGACCGCGCCTATTTCAACTTCGAACATCAGGAATCCATCGGCCAACCCAACTGGAACCTCTCCAAGGGAAAACCCTGGCACCTCCTCCACTCCTACGAACATCCCTATGACGACGCCACCATAGGCCGAAAACTTTCCACCGACGAATGGCTCCAAAGCCAGGCCTGGCACGCTTTTTCCGCCTACGAATCCATCCGGAAAATGCGATGGCTCGACTACGACGGATTCTCCTGGTGCTGCCTCCATGGCGGTGCAAACAACGCCACCTACATGAAACCCCTCATTGATTATCTCGGCTATGCCAAGCTCGCCTGGTACGCAAACAAAATGGCCTTTCAAAACATCCTCGCCGGTTCCGACAATGTCGATGTCGTCTATGGCCCCGCCGACACAATCTCGCCCATCATCCTCAACCTCGGTTCCGCCCAAACCGTCACCCTTGACATCGAAATCAAAGATACAAAGGGTAATCTCATCGAGAAAAAAGACTTGGCGGGGGGGGGGGGTGCGGCGGGGGGGGCGGTGGGCGGGGGGGGGGGG